>CAYGTA010000291.1:0-6268 GCA_964352605.1 uncultured bacterium
TTTGTTTTTAGCAAAAGCAAAGAGTTATCAAACAAGATGGCCTTGGCTGCAAATAGATAAAGGTCTAGATAAGAAACGCTATGGTTAAACTTGTTCACTAAGCAGCTTAGCTCCGAGAGAAATCTTTCCGCTTTGTAACTTCACAATATAAAGTAACCATCATTTGTTTCCAATTCTTTACGGTTAATCAAATTACGGGCAAGATTAACTATGCCAAACATGGCTGAGTTTTGAACATCCTAAACTTTATTAGAAATTTCACCTTTGGGCTACAAAGTAATTTTTGATATTAAGACGTTTTCAGTTAGTTTATTCTAGACTCATGTGGAGATATTCT
The DNA here is from genome assembly GCA_964352605.1 of uncultured bacterium. Lineage (GTDB taxonomy): Bacteria > Deinococcota > Deinococci > Deinococcales > Trueperaceae > JAHEBB01. Next base: position 338 of record CAYGTA010000291.1, read on the forward strand.
TTTATTGTTTTTGCTTGTTTTTTGGGGTTGAGTGAAGCTCAAACTATAGAGCCCTTTTTACGCCCACCTTTCAGGGGAGAATTTCATGTTAGTAATGTTTTTGATCATAATTATCCTATTCCTTTTACAGACACAGGGGAGCATCAATTAACTTGGTGGGGTGACGAAATTGTAATGGGATACGACGGCCATTCTGGTTATGACTGGGTTATGCCAGAAGGAACGCTTCTTCTTTCAGCTGCAGCTGGTGAGGTTGTCTTTGCGGGTGCAACCACATCGTTTTGTAAATTTGAATCCATAAATCGTGATGTTGAAGGCTTATCTGTTGTACTAAAACATGAGCAAAGTGGTCGTGTTCTTTTCACAACTTACTCTCATATGAGTGAACTATTTGTCCAAGAAGGTGACCTTATTCCTGAGCGATACTCTATTGGGCTTTCTGGTAATACCGGTTGTAGCCGTGGCCCTCATCTACATTTTTCAGTAAGACTGCAAATGGAAGATAATTCTAAGATAGATATCGATCCCTACGGATGGAAAGGCCATTTACCTGATCCTTGGGAACGACATGAAGAGGGTACAAAAAGTCATTATTTATGGCTTACAGAACCTCTTATCTATAGAGAATCTTCACTTTCAGGTGAATTCATCGGCAATCCAGCAGTTCTAATTAGTAAAGTACGTTATATGGGTGTTAATGATAAAGCTAATCCTAATAATGAGTTTATTGAGCTTAGCATCAACAAAGCAGAAGCACCCAATGGCTACTTTCTAGGGAATCATCAACTAAGTAACGATAAAGGACAAAGCTTCATATTACCCGATGGCATTTACATCTACCCTGATCAATCCATCAGAGTTTATAGTGGTCAAGGTCGTAATTCAGAAACACGTATTTATTTACAAGCTAGTAATGGTATTTGGGATGACTCTTCAGGCTGTGTATCATTAAAAACACCAGAAGGTAAAAATGTGTTTCGCTTCTCATATCGTAATGCTGATTGTCCTTAACATTAGAAACACAATGTAAGCAAAGCAGTTAGAGCGTTATACTCAGTACAAAATAATCTTTAGGAGAACTCCCTATGCGTGAAGCTGTAATTGTAAGTGCCGTTCGCACCCCCGTAGGTCGCGCCATAAAAGGCATGCTTAAAGACACCAGACCAGATGACCTAGCTGCTTTAGTCATAAACGAAGCCCTAGCCAAAACTCAAGGCATTGATCTCAGCAAAATAGATGATGTCATTCTTGGTAACGCCCATCCAGAAGGCGAAGCAGGCTACAACTTTGCCCGCATTGCTGTACAACTCTCACAGCTACCCACAAGCGTAGCAGGCACAACCGTTAACCGCTTTTGCGCCAGTGGCCTACAAACCATCGTGCAAGGTGCACAGTCAGTCATGCTAGGCATGAACGATATTGTCATGGCAGGCGGTAGTGACTGCACCAGCCGTGTACCCATGGGCGGCTTCAACGTAAAACAAACCTTAAATCGCAAACTTGTAAAAGAGCAACCCGAGGCCTACCACAGCATGGGGCAAACAGCCGAAGCTGTCGCCCGCAAATACGGCGTAACAAGAGAGCAGCAAGACGCCTTTGCACTCAACTCGCACAACAAAGCGCTAAAAGCATGGGATGCCGGAAAATTTGATAATCACGTCATACCTGTAGCCACTAGAGTTCAAGATGAAGAAGGCAACTGGCATGACATAACCGTAAGCAAAGACGAAGGCCCAAGAGCAGGCACAACCTTAGAGAAACTAGCTGGCCTTCGTACGGTCTTCGCAGAAGATGACGCCGCTACGGTCACTGCGGGTAACAGCAGTCCCATGAATGACGGTGCAGCCATGACCACAATCATGACTAAAGAAGAAGCCGATGCACTCGGCCTTAAACCCTTAGCACGCTTCATACAAGCATCCGTTGTAGGAGTACCCTCAGAAATCATGGGTATAGGTCCTGTACCTGCCATTCGTAAACTCTTAAGCAAAACAGGCATGAGCGTAGCAGACATAGACCTATTTGAAATAAATGAAGCCTTCGCCTCACAAGCTTACTACTGCCAGCACGAACTAGGCATTCCAAATGAAAAAATAAATGTCAATGGTGGCGCGATTGCCCTAGGTCATCCTCTAGGTGCAACAGGTGCACGCATAGCCGCAGACCTCTTTGCCGACATGAACCGCGAAGGTAAAGAATTTGGTGTCATAAGCATGTGCGTAGGTGGCGGCCAAGGTATGGCAGGCTTATTTCAATTAGTTTGACTTAGATTCAAGTGCTCTCAATAAATAGAGAGCACTTGATCTCTATTAAAGATACTGATGCCACAGCCTTCTGATTCTCACTTTATAGCCGTTTTCACTTGAGCTTATAGACCAGTTGCAGCATTCCAGATAAACAGTTTTTCTGCTGAGTCTCCCCTAACAATCTGCGGCGGTTTCATATTTAAAGCCCTATAGCCACCTTTAACAGCAGCCCAAATAAGCCCCTGCAAACTAGCTTTATCCCCATGTATTTCAAGCGCTGCACGCAACTCATCTTGCAAATCTAAAGAACCACTCGAGCCGCTCGCATCTGTCCCTAAGGCTAGGCTTACACCGTGTTTTGCGTAGCTTTCTATAGGGAAACGTCCGCAGTTGAGGGTTTGGTTTGAGCGTGGGCAGTGAATGACGGTGCAACCTGCCTTTTGTACCGTTTTTATGTCTTCTTCTGTTACCTGAACCATGTGCACAAGGCTTGGTCTTGCTTCTAGCACACCTAGTTTATTTAAATACTGAATAGGCGTTGTATTGCTTTCATTCCAGTGACTTAAAGCGTTACCCATAAAATCTCTTAAGTCACCTTGCCCTGTTTCATAAAGCTGTTTTTCACTCGGGCTTTCAGCTACATGTATTTGCATGGGCAAATTGTTTTGTTTTGCTAGCCTAGCTAGCTTTTCTAACAGGGGTGCACTGACCGTATGGGGCGTGTGAGGGCTTAAGCCCACCCGCATGCCACCTTCACACTCGAGTTTTTTGAATGTGCGTAACTGTTCTACGGTTTTATTGAATGTTTGTTCGCTACTTTCTGGGTTTGGGTCTATGACTTGCCAGTAGGCAACACCTTGTAAATCGGAGTTTAGTAGGTAAGTCATGACGTCTTCTTGGCTAACAATGTCACCTATAACGTTTATGCCTTGCCTTTTTAGGTCTTGAACAGCTTGTTTTACAGCGTCTAGATTTCGTTTAGCTGAAGCTGAGTGTTTAATCACTTCAGTTATAAAACGTTCGTAGCTTCCTTGAAAGTAAGGCATGTTTGTTAAGTCTAAATGCATGTGTGCATTAGCGGGTTTTGGTGATAAGGCTAAGCCAACATGCTTTGGCTCTAAATTAGGGAAGTTTAGCTTTGCTGTTGCCAAATCATCTATGGCAATTATTTTTTCTTCACCTTGCACATTCTGAATAACCATAGCGCCTTTTTGTCTGGGTGTACCTAAGCCGTTATAAACAACATTGGCAGTTAAAAGGGTGCGCTCAAGCATGGTTCTTAGTGTAACTGTTATTTCTTCACAAGTCTTTCTCACAGCCAGTCTTTATGATGTATCTGTTTGATTGCATAAGCTTAAAGCGTTTATGCTTGTTTTGTTCTGGAGGAAATAATGAAAAAGTTACTAATTTTGAGTGTTGGTTTGTTGCTACTTAGTGGTTGTAATTTAATTTTAGAGCGTGCGGCAGCTCAGTACAGTGTTGTGATTGAGCCTGAAACGCTAACAATTACAGCCGGTGAAGAAGAAAATATCACGGTGGATATTAGCCCGCTGTCTGGCATAGAATTAGGTATTGCCACAACAACCATTACTTTGGATGAAGCACCTGAGGGTGTAACTATTAGCCCTGAAAAAATTGAGATTGGTACAGGCTCTAAAGCTAAAACCATCACCATTATTGTGGCTCAAGATGCACCTCCTATTGAAGATGGTGTGTTGAGTTTAGAGGCCATTCGTGAAGGCCTAACGCAATATGGAGAGTTAAAGTTAAGCATCACAGCTGCCGAATAAGGTACTGCTAAACCCTAAATTTTTCTAAATCGCTTAGTCACTAAAAAAACGCTAAAGCACTGCCTTTAGTGACAAGTGCGTCTTTCGAAAGTTTAAAAAAGGTAAACTATAGTTCATTTCACGCTGTGAGGGAGAAACAGATGGCACTTTTAGATATGCTTAGCAAACAACTAAGCCCAGATGTAGTAGATGGTATTGGTCAACAAATAGGTATGAGTAGTGAACAAACCACACAAGCCGTATCAGCTTTACTACCCATGATGGTAGGTGGCTTAGCCAAAAACACACAAGCTAACCCACAAGCGGCAATAGATTTAAGTAGCGCTTTAGAGCGTGATCATGACGGTGGTATTTTAGATCATGTATCTAACCTGATGGGCTCGAGTGACAATGGTGGCGCACTCGGTTCACTCATGAAAATGGGTGGCAGTGCCGCAGCTATGAACATGGTTTCTGGCATGCTTGGTGGTGGCGGTCGTAACGGCAGTGCAGGTGCAGCAGCATCTATGCTAGGTGGCTTACTTGGTGGTGGCAGTAGCAGTAGTGGTGCAGCAGGTCTTTTAGGTGCTGTTTTAGGTAGCGCACCTACCAGCACAAGAGCCATGAATGGTGGCGGCATTTTAGGTCATATTTTAGGTGCTCAAACCAACCCTGTACAAGATGCCATTAGTAAAGCACTAGGTTTAGACTCGAGTAAAGTGGGCATGCTCATGACCTTCTTAGCGCCTATGGTTATGGGTGCTTTAGGTAAAACCAAGCGTCAACAAAACTTAACTGCAGGTGGTCTTAGTGAGCTTTTAAACCATGAGCGTCAAGCCATTGAGCAGCAAGTTCCTGAAGCTGCTTCTGGCGGTGGCTTAATGGGTTTACTGGGTGGCGGCACCAACAATCAAGCGCTTATGAATGCTGGTCTTGCTTTAGGCAAATCAATGTTACTTAAACAAATGCGTTAAGGTTTAATTTCAAAAAAAGGAGTCCTCTGCAAACGCAAAGGACTCCTTTTTTTATGTACGTTTAACTAAAAACGAGTCAAGCTTAACGACCAACACGCTTATCAAGCTTATGACCAATATCTAAAGGTTGCAAATCTTCTAAAAGTTCATTCGCAATACGCCTATAATCATTTTGCGCACTCGCAGCCTGATAACCCAAATCAAAAATACTCTTAGCCGCATCACTCGCATAAGCATACGCTTGGTACTGCCTAGCAAAAGGCTTAAACAAAGGAACACGCTGCTCCAAAAGCTCATTACGAACCGTCTCCACATAACTCGAGTTTGCTTGTACTTGGCTTAGCAGCACTTTAAAACGCACCTTGTTAGGTATAAGGTAAGTATCTATAAATCTTAAGCTAGGTTCTAAATCTAATCGACTAGCCTTACAAGGAACAACAACAAAACTACTCACATCAGCAACCGTTTGTATTTGCTTTTTGTTCATACTAGCAGGCGTATCAATAAATATAAAATCAAAAGCCGCAGCTTTTGCATTATTAGGCAAATCAGTAATATGAGCTAGCCTCTTAGCTGTGTAGAGCTTCATATCTTCTCTACTACCAAGCGCAGTTTTTACACTCTCTTGCGGATCCATATCTACAATAGCTACAGAAAAAGTTTCACTTAAGGCTGAAGCTAGCGTAATAGTTGTAGTTGTTTTCGCTACGCCACCTTTAGGGTTCATAACAGATATAAGCATTGTCATAACTTAAACTCCAGTACTTTAAAATCCTCAACTTTCCCTTTTCCTATAAGCATTAAAGCGCAAAAACAAGCTTCAGCACAAGGAAATTGGTAACACCTAAATTCCAATAAGCCAGTTCTTTCTCAGCACCCCCTTTTCTCAAAAACCTTCACTAGCCTAAAATCAAGATACTCGAGCTGTCCTGCTTTAAATAG
>CAYGTA010000292.1:0-6253 GCA_964352605.1 uncultured bacterium
GGTTTTTTCATGAATGCGGTAGGCGCAAAGTAGTTTTATTGTCTTTTTGGTTGCCAGATAGACCAGTAAATCTAGTGTGGATGCATCTGCCCATTGTAAGTCGTCTACACGAAGCTGAATGGATTTTAGGTCTTTAAGTTGAATAACGTGTTCAAGATAAAGGTTTAGGGCTTCAAATAGTCTTGAGCGTCCTGTTTCTGGGTCGGCAGGGCCGGGGGTTAGGTTGGGTGCTGCTTCAGGGACTAGTCTGGCTAAGTCATCTGTGTAGTGTTTTAAGTCTGGTGTTTTTATGCCTTCTTTTATTAATTGGCGAATGAAGCTGATGATGGGGTAATAGGGTATGTTCTGTAAGCCTTCTTGACAGCGTATAAGCAGTGCTTGTGGGGCGACTTCTGCCATGAGTCTTGATTTGCCTATGCCTGCTTCGCCTGCTATAAAGATAGCGGGTGTTGTTGCTGCTAAGACTTCTTGAATACTGTGATCGCGCCCCATGAGTTTTGGGGGTCTTAGGACTGTAAGGGGAATGAGGTCTTTTTGGTTTTCTTGATTTTTTTGTGGTGCTTGGGTTGGCTCGAGTTTGGCTGTATTTGTGATGGTTTGAATGAGTGTTTCTGTTTCTTCTAGGGGGTCTAAGTCGAGTTCTTCTTTGAGTTGTTCCTTGAAGGTTTTAAACGTACTGAGCGCATTGTCTCGTTCGCCTGTAAGGTAAGCGCTTTTTAAGTATCTTTGTAAGATGTCTTCGGCTAGGGGTTCGTTTTTGTAGAGTTCGTAAAGCAAGGGGGTTGTTTTGTCGTGTTCTTGTTTAAGCTCGAGTTCTTCTATGTGTTTGTGCATGGTGTTGCGCCAGACTCGGTTTAGGTCGCTGCGTTCTTGCTCTAGCCATGCTTCTAGTCCGGCTTCGTTTTTGGGGTTGAAGCCTTCTAGTAGCTTGCCTTGGTAGAGCTTTAGGGCGCTTTGCCAGTCTTGTTTGGCTAGGGCTTCTCTGAAGGCTTGTAGGTCGGTTTTTATGGGCCAGCGGAGTCTTGTTTTTTCGGTTTCTAGTTTACTTGCGAAGTCGTATTCTTTGGCTCTGAAGATGAGTCGTCGGAGGTTTTGTTGGGCTGTTTTTTCGTTTTTTTCTGGCCATAGTAAGAAGCTTAGTTTTTCTCGTTCTAGCCATTCTCCGCTGTAGGCTGCGTAAAGTAGCAGGTACAAAGGTTTTGAAGGCGCTGGCTCGAGCCATTTGCCTTGAAACTCTATTTGGGGGCGTCCGAGTAGTTTGACTGTAATCATAGTGCTCTCTGTGTTGAGGTTAGCGTAGCATATGATTACAGTTGTGTTTTAGGCTATGTATTCGCTTTTTGCTTTGTTTTTTGTCATGCCTAATGCTATGAGTACTGTTGTTATGAGGGTAAAGGCAATGAGTGCTAGTACTGGAATGCTTATAAAGCCTAGCCAGTTAATGTATTTGGCGTTGCAGGGTACGCCTGCGCTGCATAGTTGGGGTGCGCCAAAACCGGGTATGTTTTGTTCTAGCGTGTGGTAAAGCGCTATGCCTAAACCTATGAGGCTTAGGGGGAGCGCGTATTTTATGGCGCTTTTGTCGTTACTGAAGCTGGCTACGCCCAAGATGATGACGAGGGGGTACATGAGGATGCGTTGGTACCAGCAGAGGGTGCAGGGTACAAACTGTCTGACTTCACTAAAGTAGAGGCTGCCTGCTGTGGCAATAACGGCTATGAGCCATGCTATGTACAGACCGTAGTTTTTAAGCATGGGTTGGCTTCATTTCTGAAAAGGTTTGAGCTTCATGTGACTTGACTAAGAAACGAGTTTTGGCTCATTGCTTAGTTTTCTCCTAGGGCTGCGTCTATGACAGCTTTTAGGGCGTTGTAGTCAAATGCATTTGTGACGGCTTGGTTGTTTATGAATACGGTGGGTGTGCCTTGCACGCCTGCTGCTACGCCAAGGGCGCGTTCAACGGCGACGCGTTCTTGGTAGCGTTCTTCTTCTACGCAGGTTTTTAGGGCTTCGCTATCTAGGTCAGGTACGTAAACATCTGCAAGTTCTGCTAGGCGGTTTGGGGTTGCCCATTGTTGGCCTTCTGAGCCTTGTGAGCGGTAGAGAATGGTTTTGTATTCCCAGAAGGCAGCGTTGTTTTGTTCAAAAGCGCATTCGCCTGCAATGGCTGCAGTTATAGAGTCGGGGCCTAGCGGAATGGCAAAATTGACAAAATGGAATTTTATTCTGCCATCATCTATGTAGTCGCGTTTTAACTGCGGGTAGATGTTTTCTTCAAAGTTGCGGCAGGCAGGGCATTTGAAGTCTTCAAAGACAGCTACGCTGACAGTGGCGTCTTCTCCGCCAATGAAGGGTTGACCGCTAAGGTCTAGGGTGCCGTCAAAGGTTATGGCAGGGCCGGCGGGTGTTTGGGTTTGTTGAAAGAAGTAAAAGCCGAGTAAGCCTACAACTAAGACTGCTGCTGTGATGATTGTTAAGGTTTTGGTGTTCATAGGTATCTCCTAAGCCTGAGATTACTTCGAGAATCATAAGCTGTCATAGGGACGAATGTTGTTTACAAGTCAACATTTGTGACGAGCTCGAGTGTTCTATAGCTTTTTGCATTTAAAACGCTCAGCTAGTTTTAAATGCTGAACTAGCTGAGTAAAAACGGATGGGCTAAGTCGATGGTGTGTTAAAGATGAAAACTGCAATATGTGCATCTATAAAATCAAAATTCTAAATCTGATTTGACAAATATAGAATTATAATCTATTATTTGATTCTAAATTAATAAGGATAAAGCAAATGAATACACAAAAAGACAAACTCGAGCGTCTAACAGAACATGTTGAGGCTTCCTTGATTAGGATTATGGATAGCTATAAGAAAAAACGGGATTTAGGTCAAGCTATAGGAGATTTAGAGTCAAGTGCGAAAGAAGCCTTAAAACTAGAGGTTATGGAAAACGCCTTAACCTTATTTCAAAGAGCTAAACAAGAAGAAAGTTTTGAACTGGTGTCTAGTTACTACCTTGCACGGCTAGAAGAAGATAAAGCTAGTGTACAAGCAGCACTTAGCGAAGCTCGAGCTAAGGCTAATAAACAAGAAGAAATAGCTAGTAAAATTCGACTGGGCATCTTAATCGGTCCTGTAGAAGGCTCTTTTAAAGGTTTCCAGCGTAGAATACTTAATAATGAACTTTGAAGAAAACTTGCAAGCTCGAGCTGCTTTTTTTAAGGCTTTGGGTAATCCGACGCGCTTGCTTATTATTAATCTTATTCGTATTCAACCACGGCATACCGAGGAGCTAGCCAGCATTCTTAAGTTGAGTGCGGGTACGGTTTCGCATCATTTAAGTAATTTGCTTGAGGCGGGGTTACTAAGTTCTAAGAAAGAGCAGTATTACCAGACCTATTCTTTAAAGCCAGATGTTTTAGAGAAGTCTATAGATGAAGTTATTGCGATGCCGCAACCGAGTTTGGCTAAAGATGTTGAGCCGGATGCGTTTCGGTCTAAGGTCTTAAAAACGTATTTTGATCGGGGTAGGCTTGTAAAGATTCCTAAGCAACGTAAAAAACTTATGATTGTGCTTGAAGAAATTGCTAGGGCATTTGAGTTGACTAAAGTCTATAGTGAGCGTGAGGTGAACATAATCATTGCAGATTTTCATGATGATTTTGCGACCTTAAGGCGTGAGTTAGTAAATTTTAAGTTTATGAAACGAGAGAAAGATGGTAGTGCCTACACGCTTTTAACCACTACCTTTAGGGTTTAGGCCACCATGCTTTTGGGGCTTTGCGTTTACCAAAGCCTAGTTTTTTGTCAAGCCAAAGCATAAAGCCGCGTAAGGGGCTGGCCGCTAGTTTTATGCCTAGCTTATTCCAGATTTTACGGTAGTCTTTATTGTAAGGGCAAACCCTTATGCAAATAGAGCAATCACTGTTTTGGGCAGCCCAGTAAGAGAAGCACTTTTCACCATCAACACTCCACTTTTTGACACCTTTTATGTTTGACTGGTTGTGTCTTTGGGTGCTGGCTTCGCCAAAAGGGATGGCCTTAACAGGGCAGCTTTCTGCACAGCGATTACAGTTATTGCAAAAAGCTTTTACGCCAAAGGTTTTGGGTTTGTCGTGTGCTAAGGGCATGTCTGTAAAGATTTTTCCTAAGCGTACTCGAGGGCCGTAATTTGGGGTTATGAGTAGACCGTTTCTGCCGTACTCACCAAGGCCTGCTTTTATGGCTAAAGGAATGGCTAGCGCGCTGTCATTCATGCTGGCAACAGCGTTGTACCCTAAATTTCTTATGTACTGCGCTATCGATAAAACCACCATGGCGTCATGTGAGTAGCCTAAACCTGTTGCTGCGCCTGATAGGGCAGAGGGCACGGTTTTGGTGAGTTCGTAATCCATAGCTTGCGCTACTACAATAGTGCTGCTCATGCTTTCAGGGATTTCTTGGGGTTTTGCGGTTTTGCTCATATCACTAAACTTTTGCGTGTAAAGCCAGCGTTCATCAAAATCTGTTATGCCCACCATGTTGGCACCAAAGTTTTTGGCGACATGTTTGAGTTCTTTTGCTGCCTGATGGGGTGTGCCAAGCATGACTTTTTCTTTGGCAACCTCTTTGTAAAGACTAAATTCATCTGAGAAGCCTTCGCGTCTATCTTGACTTTCTTTAAGTTCTGTAAAGATGTCACTCACGTGCCAAGAGGCATTACGAAACGCATAATCTTTTTGGGTAAAACCATCAGCTTTTCGGAAGGTTTTTAAAGGTTCACGGTAGGTTTCGTAGAAAAGTTTGGCTTTAGGCGTGCGAATGTGATCATCCCACCAAGAGCGTCTAAAGACATCATTTTTTTGATCAAAGCGTTCAAAATCATCTTGAATGTCAAACTGGGCAGCGTTATCGCTAGGGTGATGGTTAGATGGTTTCATGAATTAGCTCGAGTGTAACAAATGTTTGATGGTGGGTTGACAGATAGGTTGCTTTGGTCTATTATTTCGGTAATTAGCGAAATAGCGAAATATATACTTTGAAAAAAAGAAAAAGTGGAAGATTAAAAACTAGAAAATTACTTGTCCACTTTCCACCCTTCACTTTCCACCCATTTCCCAGCAAGGAAAACCACATGAATGAAGTCTACAAAGCCCTCGCAGACCCAACCAGACGCGACATACTCAAAACCCTACGCAAAGGCGAACGCAGCGCCGGAGAACTCTCAGAACTATTCCCACTAAGCAAAAGCACACTATCAGGCCACTTTGCTGTACTCAAATCAGCAGACCTCGTAAAAACAACAAGGCAAGGCACAACCATCATCTACCGACTCAACGCTACCGTCTTCGAAGACGTACTCGAGTCTCTCATGACGTTATTCAACATAGGTGAAGACAAAGCAAGTGAAGAAACAAAAGAACCCTTAGCCAAAAAGGAGACAAGGCATGAAATTACTTAAAAACGAATGGCTCAACCTAATAGCCTTTGCAGCTATGCTTATAGCAAGCCTTTACGCACTACCTCAAGTTGCAGATACCCTACCTGTACACTGGAATTTGCAAGGTGAAGCCGACCGAGTCGCCAACAAATACAGCGCCCTTTTCATGATGCCCCTGATCGTCTTATGCTGCTATTTACTCTTTACCGCGCTACCCAAGCTAGATGCCAAATCAAAAGAAAATCAAGAAGTTCTAAACGTATCAAGAGATGTAATGGTGGTTGCCTTTAGCGCTTTGCACATTCTTATTATCACAAACTACTTAGGTGCAAACTTCTCAATCATCCGCATGGCATCGCTAACAACAGGTATTGTACTGCTCTGCATAGGAAATGTTTTACCCAAAACCAGTCCCAACTATGTTGTAGGTTTGCGTTTGCCTTGGCTCTACAAAAGTAACAAAGCATGGTACGTATCACAAAGACTCAGCGGTTACTTACTCAGCTTTATAGGCTTAAGCATGATTGCCATTGCCATCTTCACGCAATCAGGTAGTCTATTCTTAACCACCATTATCTTAATGTTCATAGGCATAATCGCCATAACTGCCTACAGCTACAAAGTCTATAAGCAAGCACCTTAATGAAGCTAAGAAAAGCTAGCAAAGCAGACCAAGGCGCCATAAAGAATTGTGACAGTATTGCGCTAAAAGACCCAACTCGAGTGCTTTACATACAAGACTGGCTTGAGCATGATCTGGTTTTGCTTGCTGAACTTAAAACTAAGGTTATTGGCTACGGGGTTTTGAATCATTCTTTTTTTCGTCAAGCGACTATT
>CAYGTA010000293.1:0-6246 GCA_964352605.1 uncultured bacterium
AGTCATTATTTATCCCGTCTAACCCATCCTGACTTTATTAAATCTTTAACAAGGCGAAGCAGTATGATATAGCCTTTTGTATTTAAAACGTTTGCAGTGTTTTAGATGCCGAACTAGGTGAGTAAAAACGGATGTACTAAGTTGATGGTGTGTTTAACCTGAGAACTGCGATAGCATTTCCGCGATTTATCCTTGCAGAGCGAGGAGGGGGAGTGTTTTTGGTCAGAATACTTTTAGAGGAATGAAGATGCTATAATTAGGCATGCCTAATTATTTTCTTAGGAACACATCATGAAAAAAGCCGCCGTGAGTAGTTCTATGGAGGATTACCTAAAAGCTATCTTTGAATTAGGTGAATCTAAAGTTAAAACGCAAGATTTAGCAGCTGAGCTTGATGTGAGCTCGGCTAGTGTGACAGGCATGATTAAGAAGCTAAGTGAGCTTAAGCTGATTGATTATGAGCGCTATTACGGTGTTAGTTTAACAAAGGCCGGTCGCCTAATTGCGCTTGAAACGCTTCGCCATCATCGGCTTTTAGAGACTTACTTAGCGCAAGCCCTTGGTTACGCATGGCACGAAGTTCACGCAGAAGCTGAGCATTTAGAACACCATATTAGTGAAGCCTTTGAAGAGAAAATAGCTCATCTATTAGGTCACCCAAATTATGACCCGCATGGAGACCCGATTCCGCAAAGAGATGGTACGGTGCCACAAAGTCTAGGTAGACCTTTACCTGAATTTAACGTGGGTGAAAAGCTAATTATAACGAGAGTAAAAGGTAAAGAAGCTGAGCTACTTAAGTATTTGGCTGAGCATAAGTTGGTACCAAATAGCAACTTGGCTATAAAGACCAAAGCGCCTTTTGATGGTCCTATTACTGTGACCTGTGAAGGCTCGAGTGTGGCTTTGGCGTTTGCAGTGGCGGAGCGTCTTGAGGTTGAGAAGGCTAGTGTGCTTGACAAGTTGAAACAAGCTGTTTAATATTTAGGCATGCCTAAATATTAATTTAGGTAATGGAGTAGTTAAATGAATAAACTAATTATAATGGGTTTTGCTTTTGTCTTTTTACTAAGCAGCTGCGCCCCAAAACCTGAACCCAAAGTCGTAGCAACCATAGGCATGCTTGGCGATATTGTCAAAGAAATAGGTGGCGACTGCGTAGATGTTGAAGTCATGATGGGCCCAGGCATAGACCCACACCTATACAAAGCAAGCGCAGGTGACGTACAAACGCTGCAAAATGCCGACATTATTTTCTACTCAGGCTTACACCTAGAAGGTCAACTCGGCGAAGTCTTCGAAAACCTAGCTGACAAACGACCTGTCATAGCGGTAACTGAACGCGCCATAGCCGAAGAAAGCATCATAAAAACCACCTCAGATTACGGTGTAGACCCGCACGTCTGGATGGACTCGAGTCTCTGGGCACAAACTACCGACGTTATTGCCGAAGAACTAAGCAAACTCAAACCCGACTGCGCAGCAGACATAAATACTCGAGCGCAAACTTATAAACCCCAACTTTTAGCACTTCATGACTGGGTCAAAGCCAGCATTGCTAGCATTCCTGAAGAGCAACGTATTTTGGTTACTGCGCATGATGCATTCTTTTATTACGCTGAAGCCTACACTATAGATGTCGCAGGCATTCAGGGTATATCTACAGAATCTGAAGCTGCTATAGCAGATATTCGTGATACGGTAGATACTATTGTAGAACGCAATGTCCCTGCGATTTTTGTTGAAAGCACCATTAACCCACGTACTATAGAGGCTGTCAAACAAGCGGTAGAAGATAGAGGTCAAAGCATCATTATAGGTGGAGAACTCTTCTCAGATGCCATGGGTGAAAGTGGCACAGCAGCGGGTACTTATATAGGTATGATTTTTGAAAATACCAAAGCAATAACAGAGGCACTGGGAGGCAAAACTGCGCCTTTGCCTACCGAGCTAAGTGGCTGGGCGCAACAATGGGATATAGAGTGATTAAGCATAAAACAGCGGTATCTAACTGCTGTTTTGTTTACATAAGAAACATCAAAAGGAAAACGGTTAGTTTATGAGTCTCGCAAACAATCCGCATGAACCCAATTTAGCTTTACACGTTGAAGACTTAACCGTAAGTTACGGTGCTAAACCCGTCCTTTGGGATATTGATTTAGACATACCCCCAGGCGTACTCGCAGCTATTGTCGGGCCAAATGGTGCAGGCAAAAGCACCCTCATAAAAACAATACTCGGGCTCATAAAACCAGCCGCAGGTCACGTTTACATATACGGCAGACCCTACGAAAAACAACGCCGCATTGTCGGCTATGTACCGCAACGATCATCAGTAGACTGGGACTTTCCAACCACCGCCATAGATGTTGTCACCATGGGGCTATACGGGCGACTCGGCTGGCTAAAACGCCCCGGAAAAAAAGAAAAAGACCTAGCCCAACACGCTTTAGAACAAGTCGGCATGCATGACTTTAGTAACAGACAAATATCCCAACTATCTGGCGGACAACAACAACGCGTTTTTCTAGCTAGAGCCTTAGTACAAAATGCCGATATTTACTTCATGGATGAACCCATGGCCGGCGTAGATGCCACCACAGAACGCGCCATCATAAACTTACTCAGAGAACTACGAAACCAAGGCAAAACCGTCATTGTTGTACACCACGATTTAAGTACCGTAACCAGCTACTTTGACTGGATGCTCTTTCTAAATGTACGCACCATAGCGCAAGGCCCCGTAAAAGAAGTCTATAACAAAGACAACTTACGTAAAGCCTACGGTGACAAAGTAGCCCTACTCAGCCAAAACCCCTTAGAACCTCAGGAGCAAAGCTTGCAATGAAGCTCCTAAGAAATTGTTTCATAACGCAGCTAAAACACGCTTCAGTTTCATGTTCAGCGCAAGAAACTCGAGCTTTTCCTTTAAATACTCACCATGTCTGACCTTTTTAGCTTACTCACTGACTTCACCATTCGTAATGTCGCCCTTGGCGCTATGCTGCTAGGCGTGAGCAGTGGTGTACTAGGAAGTTTTGCCGTTTTAAGAAAACAAAGTTTACTGGGTGACATGCTTTCACACGCAGCGCTACCCGGCATTGTACTAGGCTTTATGATTGCCGGTAGCCGCCAACTGCTACCGCTACTCATAGGTGCCCTTGTATCAGGTACCCTAGCTTCCCTTTTCATGCTTGCCCTTATTAAAAGAAGTCGCCTAAAAACAGACGCTGCATTAGGGGCATCCCTAAGCTTCTTTTTTGCCATTGGCATTGTGCTACTCACCCACATTCAAAACACACCCAGCGCTAACCAAGCCGGCTTAACAGGCTTTTTGTTTGGTCAAGCTGCCTCCATTGTACCGAGTGATCTAAGCATTTTACTTAGCGTTACCCTAGTTGCTTTAGGCATAGTCATTGCCCTTTGGAAAGAATTTAAAGTCATTACTTTTGATGTGCAATTTGCAAATACACTAGGCTTTCCAACAGGCTTACTAGAAATCATCTTAACCAGCATGGTGGCCCTCGCAGTTGTCATAGGCTTGCAGTTTGTTGGCGTTATTCTTATGGCAGCCATGATAATTGCACCTGCTGTAGCTGCCAGACAATGGACCGAAAAACTAGAAGTCATGGTCATACTCTCAGCCTTATTTGGCGCACTCAGCGGAGTCATTGGTGCCATCATAAGCGCAGTTGCCCGCGGCCTCTCAACAGGACCCGTCATTGTCTTAAGCGCCTCAGTTATTGTACTAATATCCTTACTTTTTGCACCCGCCAGAGGCCTCGTATGGGCAGCCTTAAAAAACCGAAACCAACGCGCATCCCTGCAAAACCAACAAATCCTAACGAACCTCTACAAACTCAGCCAAGAACACAACGATCCCAGCTACCCCACCGAAGAAGCCATGATGAGCGCCTACTACGGCACCAACACCCAACAACTCTTCAAAACCCTAGAACAAAACGGCTTCATAAGCTACACCACCCACTTTCCAGAAGCCGGCGCCCACTGGGAACTCACCAGCAAAGGCATAGAAGAAGCACAAAGCATACTAGAAAACCTCAACCCACAAAATGACGAGGATGAGGCAAGCTATGCTTAGCTTCTTAGCCAGCAACATTAACTTACAAATAATGCTCGTTGGCGCACTCGTAGGTATAAGCTCGAGTCTCCTAGGTACCTTCTTAGTCTTACGTAAAAGCAGCATGCTTTCTGACGCGATTAGTCACTCTATTTTGCTGGGCATTGTTTTAACTTACCTGCTAATTAAGCAAACCACAGGCCCTTTTTACATTATAGGCGCAGCCCTTTCTGGCGTACTGACAGTTTACTTAACAGAATTTTTGACCAGTACCCGCAGGGTCAAAAATGACGCGGCCATTGGCCTTGTGTTTCCTGCCTTATTCTCAATTGCAGTTATTTTGATTAATGTCTTTGCACGCAATGTACACATAGATATAGACGCGGTACTCTTTGGTGAAATTGGCTTTATATGGCTAGATACCCTGAATCTATTTGGCTCAGACATAGCGGTAAGCCTCATTAATATGAGCATTATAGCGCTTATCAATTTAGCCTTCGTGATTATCTTTTATAAAGAACTCAAACTAAGCACCTTTGACGCACCGCTATCTATTGCATTAGGGTTTAGCCCCAGCCTCATTTTTTACAGCCTACTCACGCTAACTAGCATTACCTCAGTTGTAGCCTTTGACGCGGTAGGCGCAATCTTACTGATTGCCTTTATCATAGTGCCACCTGCCGCAGCTTACCTAGTGACTGACAAACTCTGGCGCATGATTCTATACGGCTCAATCATATCTGTAGCTTCAAGTGTTTCAGGCTATTACTTAGCGGTTGTTTGGGATGTCTCTATTGCCGGCATGATGGCCGTCATGACAGGCATATTTCTAATACTCGCCTTTTTATTAAGCCCCCGCTACGGACTCATAGCTCAAGAAATAGTCAGGCGTAACCAACACTTCAAACACCAAGAACGCGCCCTCGTAGTACATCTTTACAACCATGAAGAAAGTAGTGAAAGAGAACAAGAAAACGTAGTTACTGCCTTAAAAGAACACCTACGATGGAGTGACGAACAAACCCGAAATATACTCATGCGCAGCCTAAACGAAAACCTCATTGGGCGAGAAGGCGAAACCCTAAGCCTAACCCCAAGAGGCCGCGTGATAGCCCAAGAAATTATGGAACCATGGCTAGATGTAAGTAGTAAATAACACTCAGCGGACTTATACAAAGTCATAAGACTTTATAAGTCTGACCTAGGCGAGGAAGCCCAGCCTCCCTCAGTCTTATGACACGATTAAGTCAGTTTAGTGGTAAACTCATTCAAACGAAAGTGAGACAAAATGCTACGGCCTTATCAAACAGGTGATTTACCTGCAATTAAACGTTTTATTGGCGAGAACTGGCAGAAGGATAAATTCACCAACTATCACCCTAGCGATTTTGTTCATTGGATGAGCAATGGACATCTTGGCGAAAAGCTCGATCAGCACTTCTATATTGTCGAAGAAGCTGGACAGATAATCGCTGTTGTTCATCTAGAGACTAAGTCTGGTATGTGCTGCCCTGTTATGGATACAAGTAAACGAGGCTCTGCGTGGGAACTTGAGTTTCATCGTGCCTATATTGTAAAGATGACTGAACTAATGAGGGAAGTAGAAAATAATACCCTGCTGATTAGCTTTGTAGAGGGTGACACCATAGCAAAAGATTTCCTTGAGCAATTAGGCCTTAAAGGAGAAAAATCAGATTATGTACAGAGTAAAATTAGTCTTGATATCATTCCTGAAATTAAACTTCCTGATGGTTTTAGCATTCGTAGCGTAGCAGGAGCGCATGAAGCTCAAAAGCTTGCCGATGTTCATAATGGTGCATTTGGTCCAAAGTGGGATGAAGGCATGTACCGTAAGGTCATGCAAACGCCAGGTTACGACGCTAAGCGCGAACTGGTTGTTGTCGCACCCGACGGACGCTTCGCCGCTTTTACAATTATTTGGTTTGACCCTATCAGCCGCTCAGGACTGTTTGAACCTGTAGGCTGTCATGGTGACTTTAGGCGAAAAGGATTAACCAAAGCACTCATGTTTGAAGGGATGAAACGAATGAAAGCAGAAGGTATGGAAGTTGCCTATGTAGGCTGTGAAAGTGAAGTGGCTTGCAAATTTTACAGGGCAGTAGGGTTTGAAACCTACTTTGAGACGATAGATTACACGCTCGAGT
>CAYGTA010000294.1:0-6241 GCA_964352605.1 uncultured bacterium
CCATTGTTTGCGCTGGGGGTTTTGCTAAAAACAACGGTGCTTAATCTTGCAGTGTTGGTATTTTTGTAACTTTGCCACTCCTCATAGCTTGCTACCAACGTGTCGTTTGTTTCGTAATGCAGGCTTGGGTTTTTAATTGTAATAATAAGGTTTTCTTTACTGCCATACCCTGAGTAGAGTGCTTTTAAGAGGGGTTCTTGTTTCGTTAAGGTTCCACTTGGGTTAATAATGCTAAAGGTGCGTGCTAAAGATGCTTCACAACGAAGATAGTTTTCTGGGGTTTTGCTTAGCTTAGCGCCTAGCCAGTCTTCAAAAAAAACATGTAAATCAATAATTTCTTGCTGCCACGAGGTCATAAAGCATTCTCCTTTTTGTATTAAACCATAAACCACTTGTCGCACCTCGCTGACCACTCATCCTAGAGACCTAGTTACTAATAAAGCTTTTCTTTAAGCTATTGCTAAAGGCTTAGCCTAGTTACAGTGTTAGTTTTTCTAACGAAGCTAAGCAAAATGCATTACCTAAGTTGTAAGCATGAAAGGAAATCTGTGCAGCTATCACGACGAACTTTTTTTAAGCAAGCGGCTCTAAGTGGTTTTGCCTTAAGTGCAATGCAGGCGCAATGGGGGCAAGCTCGAGCGCTTAAAAACTTGGCGGATGAGGTTCATTTTTTGAATCGTATTGCTTATAGCGTGCAGCCTGAAGAGCTTAGTTACCTTAGAGACATAGGGTTAGAGGCTTATCTTGACGAGCAGTTAAACCCTGAGCTCTTGAAGGATGATGAGGCTGATAGACGCCTGAGTTTGCTGCCTGCTTTAAGCATGGACAGGCAAACCCTTTATTCTCTTGCGAATAGTGACGATAGAGCTAATAAGTCATTATTACAAGGTTTTTTGCTAAGAGCTATTTATAGTAAAAAGCAACTTCTAGAGCGCGTGAGTGAATTCTGGACTGATCATTTTAATGTTCCTAGTTCTATTGATTCGCCTCCAAATGTCATTTTGTTACAGCAGGATATTCGTGAGCATGCCTTTGGTAATTTTCGGCATCTTTTACTTGCAACCGCTAAAAGCCCAGCCATGCTTTACTACCTAGATAACGCCTACAGTTACAAAGAAGACCCGAACGAGAACTATGCAAGAGAACTTATGGAGTTACACACGCTAGGGGTTGATGGTGGCTACACTGAGCAGGATGTCGAAGAGGTAGCTCGAGCGTTTACAGGGTGGACGGTTCATGATCGCAGTGAGACAGGGTTTTATTTCAATGCTGAGATGCATGACACTGAAGCTAAAATAGTTTTAGGGCACCCATTACCTGCGGGTCGTGGTATTGAGGATGGCCTGAGCATTATTAGCATTTTGGCTGAACATCCAAGCACAGCTAGGTTTATATGCACGAAGCTTTGCCAAAAGTTTGTGAGTGACAAGCCTCAACCAGAACTCATTGATCAGTTAGTAACTGTATGGCAAGAAAACAAAGGTGAACTCAAACCCGTCTTAAGAAGCTTGTTTTTATCAGATGCCTTTTTTGCCTCTCAAGGACAAAAATTACGACGCCCGCTAGATTACTTTGTAGCAGCTAGTCGCGTAACTGGCACTGAAATACTCGAGTTTTGGGAGACGCGTGAGAGCTTAGAAGAGCTTGGGCAGATTCCTTATGCTTGGGAGCCGCCCAACGGCTACCCAGAGGCGGCTGGTGCGTGGATGGGTACTAATAGTTTGCTGGCGCGCTGGAATTTGGCGACCAAGCTAACCCATGAAGCAAATAGTGGTCTAGAAAATTGGAATTTTAAGAGCAATCTGCAAGAGCGAGTAGCTCAAACCAGCACCATAGGTGAACTGGTTGAAGAGGTCAGTAAGCAGGTTTTTGGCATTGTGCTAAGTCAAGAGCAACTCGAGCCTTTTGTTACTTACGCTTCTGAAGGGGCAGGGCCAAGTGAGCCTGCTACAGCGTTTTTGAGGGGGCGTAAATTGATGGGGCTTTTTGGTCTTATGTTGTCTTCGCCTGAATTTCAGTGGCGCTAGTCATGTTTGTTCTTTACAGCTTTGGGGTTGGTTATTTCAGTTTGCTTGGAGGTAAGTATGCAGCTTAATAGAAGGCAGTTTTTAAAATCAGGTACGGCACTTGGAGTGGTTGGTGCAAGTAAGTCACTGTTTCCTAATTGGATGCCTAGTTTAGCGTTTGCGAATGAGTTGAATAAAGCACCGGGGGATGTCTTAGTTAATATTTTTTTGCGGGGGGGGATGGATGGTCTTAGTGCCGTTGTTCCTTATTTTGAAGGTAGTAATTACTATGATGCTCGCCCGACGCAGGCTATTGCTGAACAAAACCTTGTTGTGCTAGATGATCGTTTTGCGCTTCACCCTGCTATGACCTCACTTAAGGAACTTTATGATGATGGTAGCTTTGGCATTATTCATGCGACAGGCTCTCCTGATGATAGTCGTAGTCACTTTGATGCCATGCAATTTATGGAGTACGGCACACCGGGTGAGAAAACCATTGGTACAGGTTGGTTAGGTCGGCATTTAAAGAGTGCAGCTTGGCAAAATAACTCGCCTTTTAGAGCTGTTGGTATGGGCGCTATGGTAGCCCAGTCTTTACGTGGTCCTGTAACTCCGCTTGCTATAAAGTCAATTGCGGATTTCCATTTTAAAGGTCGAGAGAGTGAGCTTGCTAAGTTACAAGCGTCTTTAGCGAGTCTTTATCAAATAGATGTTGAAGAGAAGATAGACCCTTTGAGCAGTCAAGCAAAATTGGTTTTTGATACTGTAGAGTTACTGCAAGATTTAGATGCGAGGGGTTATGTTACAACAGCAAATTACCCTGATACTGAGTTTGGGTTGGGTCTAAAGCAAATAGCGCAACTCATTAAAGCCGATGTAGGTTTAGAGGTTGCCAGCATAGACTTAGGGGGGTGGGATACCCACGAAGGTCAAGGCACGCTTGATGGTGAGTTTAACACCTTATTAACAGAACTCAGTCAAGGCTTACACGCGTTTTACAGTGACTTGAGTGATTACATGCAAAATGTAAGCGTTGTGACTATGAGTGAATTTGGGCGAACTCTAGCCGAAAATGGCAGTTCAGGTACAGACCACGGGCACGGCAACGTTATGTTTGTAATGGGTGGCGGTATTAATGGAGGACAGGTGCACACGGACTGGCCAAGCTTAGAGAGGTCCGCTTTGGCAGATGGTGACCTTGCTATAACCATAGATTACCGTGATGTTCTTTCAGAAATAATATCAGGGCGTTTACTTAACCCTGAGCTAAACCAAATTTTCCCTAAGCACAGTGTAAACCCGCTTGGCATTGTTAAGCCAAGACTTAGCTTATAAGGCTTAAAGTTAAAGGAGACCCAATATGATAGCTACACAAGTAGTAAATGCAACTCGAAACAAGGTGTTAATCATCATAAGCTTAATGATTTTTTTGAGCATGACGGTTGCACTCTCTAAAGACTTTTTGAAATCTGAAGAGTTCAAGAATCTGGAAAAAGATGCCCAAAAAGCCATTCAACGCATCATTAAAGATAAAGAAATAATTGATTTTCTAAACGACTACCCCAACTGGACAGCAGGCGTATACGCTGACAGTGAAACACAATGGCATGTTGACTTCTATGACGCTGACGAATGGATTGGCAATGCCCATATTGACCTTGAAAACAATGAACTATATGAAGTTTATTTGCTAAAAGAACTCAAACCAGAAGCCTTTGAAGCAGGCAAAGTAAAAATTGAAGAGCTCGTTTTTAATGACCCAGAAGTGCTAGCGATTTTAGGAGACGTAGATGAATGGGGTTACGATATTAGCTTTAACAAGTGGGAACAAAACTGGGAAATGCACCTCTGGAAAAACTTACAAAGCCTAAGCATTAGTTTTTGGGAAGATAAGAACAAATTCTATGTAGATGAAATCTATGACCCAGAAGCCTTTGACGAATATGAAGCACTCGAGCTTGAGCGCAATCTAGCGATTGAACTTGCCTATCAGGCGGAAGGTCTTTCTGATGCACTTGAAGGGGTTTATGACTGGGTAACCTACGCTGATAAACAGTCAGAGGGTATTTGGGGTGTTGAGTTTAGCTCTGGGGGTAAAGGCTTTTATGCTGTTGTTGATATTGAGCTGGGTCGGGTGATTGAGAGTCAGGTGTTTTGACTAGGTGTAGCCTCGTGACATCTGAAACCAAAAAATAAGAAGATGCGCTAAACTAAGACTGTGCAGCTCAATGTCTTCGGTAAGCTTCAGCTAAATAACAGTAGTTTTTCAAGACCTAAACCGTTGCTTGTTTTGTGTTACTTAAGTATTGAAGGCCCGCAGGCGCGACGCAAAATAGCAGATTTGTTTTGGTCAGATGATGGTAGCGACTCGCAAAAGGCTGTGCAGAAGAAACTCGCTAAACTCTCAGTTGTGTTGTCACAATTTAAAAAAAGTGATGCCAGTGAAGTCTTTAGTTACGAATCAGGCTTAGACCCTTTACCAAGTCAGGCGACAAGCGACGCAGAACTCTTTATAAAAGCTATCAAAGAAAATAACAAAGAGGCGGCTATAAGCTTATACAAAGGACCTTTCTTAAATGAATTAGGTCAAAACCTAAGCAAGTTAGATGTACATGCAGATATTCAAGAATGGATTTTAGAGCGTCGCGAATACTACGCCAGTAAAGCCCAACAAGTCTTACTCGAGTTAGCAGAAGAGAACTTTGCTGCGGGCGATTTATTGCTTGCTAAAGAGCTAGCTGAGCAGGCTTATCATCTTAAAGAAGCGCCAGAACCAGAACCCACTACGCTCAATAGGCTTAATAAGCTTTTAAGTCAAACGGGTAGTGAAGTTGAAGATGACTTAGAGCATGATGTTTCTGCCAATCTAGAAGAATTAAGTGAGCTAAGTCAAATGGTTTTTTTGGCCCTTGCCTTGCAAGATAAACCCAACTTAACCATTGTAAAGAATGCCTTTGGCTTAACGCTAAGTGAAACCGATGAAGCACGCGAAGAACTCATTTTAAATGGCTTACTAGATACAAATACCCAAATTTTAGCGCAACATATGGCTAGAGCATGGCTAGAAGAACGCCCCACAGAGCGCATGCCGTTACTGCTCAAACTAGCAAGACACACACCAAGTGAGCAAGCCTACAGCCTTTACAAACGCATTTATGACAAAACCCAAGGCTTTGGTGGCATGGGTGACTTAAGTAGAGCTCGCAAAGCCTACTGCCAAGAAGCTCAAACTTACATG
This sequence comes from uncultured bacterium, assembly GCA_964352605.1. GTDB lineage: Bacteria > Deinococcota > Deinococci > Deinococcales > Trueperaceae > JAHEBB01. The sequence continues at coordinate 5,248 of CAYGTA010000294.1, forward strand.
AATAAGCTCGAGTATGCCAAAGCAGCTGAGTTGCTGGCTGAACTGCGAAAAGTTGAAGAGGTGCAAGATGCTGAAGCAGATGAAGAAGCTCGTTTTATTGAAGCTTATGCTTTAGAGCGCTTGGGGCAGTTTAAAGTGTCTTTAGGTTTAGTTCAAGGATTTGCAAAGACAAATGCAAATATCACTGCTCTTAAATCAGTGTTGTTTTGGCGAACAGGTAAAAGTGAAGAGGCGGAACAGACAGCTAAAGAAGCTCTAAAAAGTGGACTTGATTGGCTCTGGGCTAAAGCAACGGCAAACAATACTTTGGGTTACTTGGCCTTTTCAGATGATGATTTTCAAGTTGCGGCGTCTCACTTTAAAAAGGCTGCCAGTTTGTTTAATGCTTCAGGTGAGAAAATGAGGTGGGTGGGTAGTCTAAACAATTATGCTACGACCCTAGATCAAATGGCAGTTATGGCAGCAGAAGAAGGTCAGCAAACTGAAGGCTTACTACAAGAAGTTGAGTTGGCTTATGAGAATGCCCTAAGCGCATTAGAAGAAGCGGGTGGCAATGAAGACCTTCGTGGCAAAATACTCTTTAATATTGGTGTTTTCTGGGCAGATCGTAATAACTGGGAAAAAGCTAAAGCTTATTACCTAGAAGCGCAACCCCTCATTGAACAAGGTGAAGCTCAAAACTGGCATACCAGACTCTTCTCTAACCTTGGTAACGTCTATCAAAACGAAGGTGAAAAAAGCAAAGCAAAGGCCAGTTATTTAAAAGCAATAGATTACGCAGTCAAAGCTGGTGAGTACCTCTACCAAGCCATTGCCCTTGCTAACCTAGCCTTTTTAGAAGGCGATATTGACAGCATGGAAGTAGCCTTAGAGTTACTAGAAGACTGCGGTAACAAAACCGATTATGACTATGTAACACGCGACTACGAAAAAATGCTTGTAACAAAGCTCGAGTCTGCTTTGCTGAGTAATCATCTTGAAAGAGCACAACAGT
>CAYGTA010000295.1:0-6235 GCA_964352605.1 uncultured bacterium
AAAGTCAAAAGCTGTTTTGGTGCAACCTTTTCTGGACATACAATGTATTTCCAAATTTGATGACTGTTTTTAAGCCAAAAGCAGCATTGGTTTGGTACATTTTTTTACTCAGAAAACTTGATGTCACACTGTATTTATAAAAGCCTGCTGATTACTCAAATAGATCAGTACTTATGTACCTAGCGGCTGAGTCTGCAGCTAAGCAAAGTACCACTTTGCCAGGCCCAAGCTCTCGAGCAACCTCTAGCGCTGCGTAGGTGGTTGCCCCTGAAGACATACCAATAAAAATGCCTTCTTCTTTAGCTAAGCGTCTAGCCAGCGGGAAAGCATCTTCTTCATAAACCATTTTGCAACCATCAAGCATATTAATATCAAGATTTTTGGGTAAAAAGCCAGGACCCATACCCTGAAATTTATGTTGACCACGCTCAAAGCCGTTCATTACAGCACTACGCGCTGGCTCAACCGCATAAACTTTAAGGTCTTTCTTTTGGGTTTTCAAGTAACGACCTATGCCGCTCACTGAACCGCCCGTACCACTTGCCCACACAAAAGCATCTATTCGACCTTGCATTTGCTGCCAAATTTCAGGCCCTGTATGGTCAAAGTGATACCTAGGATTAGCAGGATTCTCAAACTGATTCGGCATGAAAGCCCCAAGCTCTTCAGCAATCTCTTGTGCTCTAGGAATAGCACCCTGCATACGCATGTGCCCAGGCGTAAACTCGAGTTCTGCGCCGTAGGCTCTGAGGGTGCGTTTTCTTTCTTCGCTCATGTTGTCTGGCAAGACTATGATGCATCGGTAGCCTCTGACGGCTGCTAAGAAGGCTAGCCCTATGCCTGTGTTGCCGCTGGTGGGTTCAACTATGGTTTGACCTGAACCGGGTGTTAGGATGCCTCTTTCTTCGGCGTCAAGAATAAGACCTGTTGCGGTTCTGTCTTTTATGCTGCCTGCTGGGTTTTGCCCTTCGAGTTTGACCCATACTTCAGCCATGTCTTCGCTAACGACTTTGAAGAGTTTAACTATGGGGGTTTGACCTATAAAACTGTCAAAGCTTTTTCGGGGGATGTTTTGAGGTGAAGTCATAAGCTAAGCTTATTACAGGACTTGTCAACTACTTAGCTAGGTGAAAGACAGTGCTTGACTTTGTGTGATCATTGCAAGTCTTGTGAGTTTGGGCTCAATTACTACGGCTTAAGGTTTGTTTTAAGTTTATTGGCTTAGCTGCTTTTTAATGTAAATAAGGTTTGCACATAGTTTTTTCACGTATCTTTATGTTAGCTTGGTGATACATTATGTCTGTGAAGCGACCTTTTTTGAGTTCAATTTGGTTTCAGCCTAGGTCTTTGTTTATTATGGCAATGCTATTGATTACTGTTTTTCAAGCAATCGTGACTGCTTTAGTTAAAAATATTCTTGGAATTGAATATTTTGATTTAAATGTCTTTCGAAACTTACACCTTGATGCTATAGATACCGGCTATTTTGTAAAAGAAAACATTGTTCCTGTTGCACTTATTTTTTTGTTAACAAGCCTGCCTTTTTTTAAGCGCTTAGTTACAAATACCCAAGAAAAGCATGACAAAACGTATTTATTCTTTGCTTTTGTTTGCATTCAATTACTCACGGCATTGTATAGCTATATCTCTAGGCCACAAGAGTATCAACCTGAAGGTATTTTCTTTGCGATCTTAGCGGCTGCGCTTATTGGGGGGTGGCGGGTAGGGTTTGGTATTGCTGCTATAACTTATGCTCTAGTAGTTGCTAGAAATATATATACAGGTTATTGGGTAAGCCCCGACATAAGCCTAGTACAAACCTTTTTACACCGCGATGCACTACCTCTGATTTGGCAAGGTGTTTTTATGGGCTTAGCTGCACAGCTTTTAGGTGCAAAAAAATATATTCCTTTTATTGCACTGATTTTAGGATTCACGGTTGAACTTGTGGGTCGTTTTCTCGTGGCATCAGCTATTCCTAATGTATGGGAATGGGCTTCACATATTCTGGTTATTAGCGCAGTAAGTGGTAGCTCACTCCTACTGCTTGCCTTATTTGTACGAAATGTACAAGCAAGCCACATGCATGAGCAAGCCCAAAAAGCCGAACTTGCTATTACTCAAGCAGAACTCAAAGCTTTGCGAGCACAAATCAATCCGCATTTCATTTTTAATTCACTCAATACGATTCGTTACTTTGTAAGAACCCAACCTGACAAAGCAAGAGATTTGTTACTAAGCCTCTCTGAATTGTTTCAACGCAGCTTAAAGTCAGGTGAAGTCATCCCTTTAAAAGAAGAAATTGACTATGTAGAAGCGTACCTAGCCTTAGAAAAAGCAAGGTTAGATGAACGCCTTAGCGTGCAGTGGGTCATACCAGATGAGCGAGTCTATGAGCTACTGGTACCAACCTTAATTTTGCAGCCTGTGGTTGAAAATGCAGTGATTCATGGCATTGGCCAAAAGACAGAAGGCGGCATGCTTACCATAACCATAGAAACATGGGATGAAGACTTAGTCATGCAAGTTAGAGACAACGGTACAGGCTTTAGAGCAAAAGGCTGGCGTGAGCGCAAGCAACAAAATCAGGAAAGAGAAGGGCAATCTATCGGCTTAAGTAATATAGACAACCGCTTGAGTCTGCTCTACGGTGAAAGTTACCGTCTAAAAATTGAGAGTGAAGAGGGAATAGGCACCCGAGTACAAATAAAATTACCCATACAAAAACACAGACCTTTAAACGTAACAGAAACCACAGCATCCTTAACTGAAGCTCTAAATTACCCACCAAAAGCTTTAGAAGGCGAACTATGAACATACTCATAACAGATGATGAAGCACCCGCACGCGGAGAATTACGCTACCTGCTAGAACAACTCGAGCCGAACATTAGCTTCACAGAAGCGCGTAATGGAGAGGAAGCCTTACTTACCTTAAGCCAAACAAGTATGGATGTTGTTTTTTTAGATATTAATATGCCGGGCTTAAATGGCTTGAGTGTAGCAAGTACCTTGCTTGATATGCCAGAACCACCCTTAGTTGTATTTGCAACTGCCTATGATGAACACGCAGTAAAAGCCTTTGAACTTGAGGCGCTAGATTATGTCGTTAAACCCTTTGATGAACGCCGCTTAGAGCAGACAGTCGGGCGTATAAAGCAATCTTTGAAAGATAAAACAAGACGCGAAGAACAACAGAAAAATGTACGTAAGTACCTCAACACAGTTAGTCCAAAACGGCTACGTAAACTCTGGGCAGAACGCGAAAATGAAAACAGAGTACTGCTAGATTATGACGCCATTTACTGGCTAGAAGCAGACGAAAAAAAAGTTTTTGCCCACACCTTCAAAGAAACAATGCAGCTACGCTACACGCTAAAAGAACTCGAGTTTGTACTGCAAGAAGAACCGTTTGTGAGGGTGCATAAGGCTAATTTGATTAATTTGAACCACATGCTTGAAGTCATTCCTTGGTTTTCAGGGAATTACATGATTCGTATGAATAATGAGCAGCAAAGCCAAGTTAAAATGTCTCGCCGTTACGCTGCGCAACTTAAAGAACTAACTGACTGGCGTTAAAAGATAAGGATAAACATGTCGAGTAAGAAAATAACGGTAGCTGGCTTAGCGCGCCTACCTGCCTTTTGTCACGCTGTTATAGCAGGTGACTTTATTTATGTATCAGGAACGCTTGGTGCAAAAGACGATATACTCGAGCTTGTCGAGGGGGGCATTAAAGCTGAGACTAAGCGAACACTTGAAATTATAAGTCAGATTTTAGAAGCTTGTAATGCTGATTTGAAGCATTTGGTTAAGGTAAATGTGTTTCTAAAAGATATGACTGAGTTTGCTGCTATGAACGAAGTGTATTGTGAAATTATGGGGGATGACCCGCCTGCCAGAATTACGGTTGGTCGTGCTGATCTTGCGTTAGGCGCTGCCGTTGAAATAGACGCTATTGCCTATAAAAAAGAGGATTAGCGTAAGACTAATCCTCTTAAATTTAATACTAGAAAGCCTTAAATAAAGGCTACTGCAATGCTTAGTTAAGTACTCTTTAATGCCTGAGACATAAGTTTTTGTAAACGAGGAATCATATCCGCAGGATTCGGATGAATACCCTCTGCTAAAAGCTCATTCTCAAAAAGCTGCTCAACAAAAATGGGCAGCAAAGCATCCTCTTTATTAGCCGTATGGCGAGCAGCCAAATCAGTAATAACGTCACTTGTAGGATTCAACTCTAAAATGCGCTTAGGAACCTCAAAATCTTGCCCCATAAGGCGTTGTGCCCTCACATAACCACTATTACCAGCACCTGCAGGGCTAACCAAACGAGCAGCACTATCCGTTAGAACTTTACTCTCACGAACATCCTCAACTCTGTCACCAAGTGTTTGCTTAATATAAGCAATTAGCGCAATAACACCCTCATCTTTAGGCGTCTCAATCTTATTTTCTTCTTCAGGAAGCTCGAGTTCAGAATCATCAATGCTTTTAAGTTGCTTACCTTGGTACTCATTAAGACCCATAATCATGAAGCTATCAATAGGATCAGTAAAGAAAAGCACCTCAAGATCATTTTTCTTAAAGTAATCAAGGTGACTACTACGTGACACCACTGCTTTACTGTCACCCAAGACATAATAAATATCCTTTTGATCTTCTTTCATTCGACCCAAGTAATCATTAAGAGAAGTCATGCTGTCAGCCTCAGTAGCGCTAGATGAAAAGCGCAATAAATCAACAAACTTCTCAGTGCTACCCGCATCACTCGCAATGCCTTCCTTAAGGAAAACAGAAAACTCAGCGTAAAACTTCTTATAAGCCTCATCATCTTTAGCCAAACGCTCGAGTTCTGTACTTATGCGGCCCACGAGTGCCTTTTTGATGCGGGCAACCATAGGGGTGTTTTGCACCATTTCGCGACTTACATTTAAAGGTAGGTCTTCTGAATCAACTACCCCTTCTATGAAGCGTAAGTAAGGTGGTAACAGCTCTTTGAAGTTTTCACTTATAAGTACTTTTCTTGCATAAAGTTTTAAACCGTACTCATCTTGCTTTTGAAACATCTTGTAGTCACGACGGCTAGGTATAAAAAGAAGTGCGTAAAACTGAATAGGCATTTCAGCTTGAAAATGAATCGTTTTGGTAGGTTCTTGAAAGTCAAACGTAAGCTGCTGGTAGAAGCTTTTGTATTTGTCATCATCAACATCAGCAGGGCGTTCACGCCACAAAGCCGTTTGTGCATTCACTTGATTAAAGACTTTTTCGCCTTTATTCTCTTCAGCGTGACTTTCCTCTTCTAAATAAATAGGAAACGCTACAAAGTCGGAGTGCTCTTTGATGATTTGCCTTACGCGATAAGTTTCAGCGTACTCTTTGGCATCTTCTTTGAGTTTGATCTCAATGCTAGTACCACGTTCCGCCTTTTCTACTTCACCAACTTCATAAGAGCCCTCACCACTTGACTTCCAGTAAGAAGCAACAGCGTCAGGCTCAAAAGAGCGAGAGGTCACAGTAACTTCATCAGCAACCATAAAAACAGAGTAGAAGCCAACACCAAACTGACCAATGACATCAGTCGTGCTTTTGGTATCACCTTTATTTAGATTTTTCATAGCTTCAATAAAGTTTTTTGCGCCAGAGTGAGCAATGGTACCAAGGTAAGTTGTCATGTCTTCTTGACTCATACCAATGCCCGTATCACGAATAGTTAAGGTATTAGCCTCTTTATCTGCGACTATCCAAATGCCTAATTCGGCACTTGGGTCAAGAACATTATTACCACTTTTTAGGCTCTCAACTTTAAAGCGATTAAGTGCGTCAGAAGCGTTAGACACAAGTTCCCTTAAGAAAATTTCCTGTTCACTGTAAAGAGAGTGAATAAGAATATCTAAAACTTGTTTTATTTCTGCTTTGAACTCAATTTGCTTAGCTTTTTTGCTTGCCTTTTTTGCCATTTATAAACTCCTTGATTTAGGGATAGCTATATTAATAATTGGAAAACGCGCAGAAACCTTGCGTGTAGTCATATCATATTTTAAATACAATTAACACGCAAGTCAATGCAAGCAAGACCAAAACTAAGACTTTTAAAAGAAAAAAGGCAAAAAAAAACGCGCTTTCTAAGCGCTGATAAAAAGAATTATAGCAGAATATAAGATATTCGTCAAGGTTATGCACTGAAATCCGGACAAAACGCTGCATATTCAAAATAAAAAAGGTGTATTCCGCTT
>CAYGTA010000296.1:0-6217 GCA_964352605.1 uncultured bacterium
AACGTAATCAACTCTGTAAGAGTTTATGAAGTACCTTTTCGGACTTGGTATAAATACTTCCCTTAAGATAAATGCGTTTTAGGAGAAGTATTTACCATAGGATAGCTTGGAACTTACCTCAAGCTTTTATCATTAATGGAAAAGAACAAATCATGAACAGTTTTAAGCCAATTTGCTTAAAAAATCGTTAATTGCGCTAAGGCTTCATGCGGGTAAGCATGCGTGGAAAAGGAATGGTCTCACGAATATGACTTGCACCTGTTATCCAAGCAACCGTTCTTTCTAAACCAATTCCAAAACCAGAGTGAGGTACTGAGCCAAATTTACGTAAATCTAAGTACCACTCAAAAGCTTCACGGGGTAAGTTGTGTTCTTTAATGCGTTGCTCTAACAGGGCTAAGTCATGAATGCGTTGAGAGCCCCCAATCAGTTCACCGTAGCCTTCTGGTGCAATTAGGTCATCACACTTAACTCGAGTTGGGTCATCATCAAAGGGTTGCATGTAAAAGGCTTTGGTTTTTGTTGGCCATGCATCTATAAATACAGGGCGGTCAAAGTGATCACCTAAAGCTGTTTCATGTGGCGCACCAAAATCTTCACCCCACTCGAGTGGCATGCCTTTGTCGTTTAGTAGGTCAAGTGCGTCATCGTAACTTAATCTAGGGAAGTTTCCTTGGGCTGTGGGTTCTAGTTTACTTGTGTCTCGCTCGAGCATGGCGAGTTCGGTTTGTTTGTTGCTTAGTACGCGTTTTACTAGGTAGGAGAGCATGTCTTCTTGGAGCTGCAAGTTGCCTTCGTGCTCTAGGTAAGCTACTTCGGGCTCTATCATCCAGAATTCAAGTAGGTGTTTGCGGGTTTTTGATTTTTCTGCTCTGAAGGTTGGTCCGAAGGTGTAGACTTTGCCGAAGGCGAGTGCACCTGCTTCGGCGTAAAGTTGACCTGATTGTGATAGGTAGGCGGTGTCTTCACCAAATAAGTCTATTTCAAACAGGCTGGTGGTGTCTTCTGCTGCTGTTCCCATGAATAAAGGGGCATCTAAGCGAATGAAGCCACGCTCATGAAAGAAATCATGAATGGCACGCTCGAGTTCGTCGCGTATTCTTAGGGTTGCCCATGGTTTGCGGTGTTTTAGGTGTAGGTGTCGTGATTCAAATAAGAAGTCAACGCCGTGTTCTTTTGGAGTTATGGGGTAGTCGTTACTTTCACCAATGAGTTTTAGGTCACTTACGCCTAGTTCTACGCCTAGGGCTGAGCGGTCATCTGCTCTTACTTCACCGGTTACGCTTATGCTTGATTCTTGTGAGAGGGATTTTGCTAACTCAAATAGTTCTTCAGATACTTCGTTCTTGACAATGACGGCTTGTACGAAGCCTGTGCCGTCACGTACTTGCAGGAAGGCTATTTTTCCACTTTTTCGGCTGCCACTGAGCCAGCCGTTTAGGGTTACTTGTTTGCCAATGTGGTTTTTAAGTGTTTCTATTGTACTAATCATTGGTTTAAGTTTATCAGGTGTTGACTTGAAGCACGTGAATTTAAACGCTTAAATCTAGGGCTTCTCTTATAAGCTCGAGTGCGCCGTTGTCATCTACTGTTCTGCTACTACGCGGATAGTTTTCATTTAGACCATCGGCTGCGTTTTGCATGAGTCTAGGGAAGCCTACTACTTCTAGCATGGGCACGTCACCTTCACTGTCACCCACTGCCATGACGGTTGCTGCGTCTACTTTTAGGCGCTCGCATAGATCTAGTACAGCGCTGCCTTTTGTTACGCCTTTTTTGGTGACACTAACAAAGTAAGTATCTTTTTCAGCAGGGGAGGTTGCAACACTATTTTGAGTGCTTTCAGGGCTGCACTCGAGTGCTTTGTTTAGTAAGCCTTTGGGTATGACCCATTGTGCTCTTATGACGGGTTCTTGCTCTAAGACGTCTTCTAAGTCTTTGACCATGGCTGTTACGCCAAGCATCTTTGCGTGTGCTTCGCTTACTTTGGTTGTTCTTTCAACAAAAAGGCTGTTTGGTGTGTAGAGTTCTAGTGTTAAGTTGTTGTCTCTGGCATGTTCGATGAGCTCTTTGGTTGCGTCTGACTTTATGGCTGAGAGTTTGCAGATATCTCCTGAAGAGAATGATACTTGTGCGCCATTTTGGAATATATGAGGGTGGTTGTTACCTAAGCGTTCTGCTATTTTTTTGGCAAGGCCAAAGCCGGGTCTACCTGTGCAAACGGCAAAGCGCATTCCTTTTTCTTTGGCTTTTTCTACGGCATCCCAGATGGGGTTTGAAACACGTCCTGATTCACCTATTAGGGTGCCATCTAGGTCAAAAATGACTAGAGGAAGCATGTTTACTCCTTTTTAGCGTTCACAGTTAAATGTAGTTCATCTAACTGGACAGATTCGAGCTTTGAGGGTGCGCCTGTTAAGGGTTCTATGCCGCGTTGGTTTTTAGGAAAGGCTATGACATCTCTTATACTTTTGCTGTTTGATAAGAGCATGACTAGTCTGTCTAAGCCCCATGCTACGCCGCCGTGTGGGGGTGCGCCATATGAGAGGGCTTCTAAGAAAAAGCCAAATCTTTCTTGTGCTTCTTCTTCACTAAAACCAAGGGCGTCAAACATTTTTAGTTGTGTATCTAAATTGTGAATACGTATAGAGCCACCACCTACTTCGTTTCCGTTTAGTACTAGGTCATAAGCCCAAGCTCGTACTTTGGCTGGGTCAGACTCGAGTAAGGCTAGGTCATCATCATGCGGTCGGGTGAATGGGTGGTGCATGTAAGTAAAAGATTCTGTCTCTGCATCGTAATCTAGTAGGGGAAAGTCTATAACCCATAAGAAGTTTAAACTGTCTTCGGTGGCTAGCTTAAAGTCACTAGCTAGCTTAAGTCTGACTGCACCTAGTGCTTCACAAGCTTGACGCCAAGCATCTGCTACTAGCAAAATAGTGTCGCCTTCTTGCATTAGGTTTATTAGACTTGTTTTTTCTTCATCTGATAAAAATTTAGCTATGGGGCCTGTTAGCTCTTCGAGGTTTTTGAGCCATGCGAGAGCTTTGGCACCGTGTAGTTTTGCGTGTGCTTCAAGGGCGTCTAAGCCTTTACGGGATATGGTTTGGGCGTGCTCAGCTGGTATGACTAGTGCTTTAACACTACCGCCTGCTGCAATTGCATTTGCAAAGCCTTTAAATCCACTGCCTTCGAAAAGTTCAGATAAATCTAGAAGCTCGAGTTTAAAGCGAGTATCTGGTTTATCTGATCCATAGCGGTTCATGGCGTCGTTGTAGCTGATTTGCGGAAAGGGAAGAGGAACGTCTTTATTTATGCTTGTTTTAACTACATGGTGCATGAGGCGTTCATTTAGTTCTAAGATGTCGTTTTGTTCAACAAAGGACATTTCTATATCTAATTGGGTAAAGTCTGGTTGTCTGTCAGCTCGTAAATCTTCATCTCTAAAGCACCGTGCTATTTGAAAGTAGCGGTCAAAGCCTGACATCATGAGCATTTGTTTAAAGAGTTGGGGTGATTGGGGTAAGGCGTAAAAGTTGCCTGCTTGTAGTCTTGATGGTACTACAAAGTCACGTGCGCCTTCGGGGGTTGAGAGGGTAAGCAGGGGAGTCTCTATTTGGGTGAAGCCTTCGGCATCTAAAAAATCCCAGATGGCTTTAGAAATTTTGTGTCTTAGTAGTAGGGGCTTTGCTGCTTCGGGACGTTTTAAGTCTAAGTAGCGGTGTTTTAAGCGAAGGTCTTCGTTAACACTGTCGCCATCAGTTGTACCATCAACTTGAAAAGGTGGGGTTTTTGCTTCAGATAAAATGGTTATTTCTTGAGCAACTATTTCTACGGCACCTGTTGCTAAATTTTTGTTTTGCATTGATTCAGGTCGTAACTGTACTTTACCTTTGACTTCAATAACAAATTCTGAGCGAAGCTTTTCTGCTACTGTAAATGCAGGGCTGTCTGGTTCTACAACCATTTGTACTAGGCCTTCGCGGTCGCGTAGAACAATAAAGATAATGCCGCCATTGTTGCGACTACGGTTGACCCAGCCTTGTAATACAACGTTCTGATCTGCGTGTTCAGCTCTTAAACTACCCGCATAATGTGTTCTTCTCATAATTGTCTCATCTTTCGGTTTGTGGTTTTGCTTAAAGTTCTTATTGAACCATCATAGGCGTTTTTGTTCAATAAGAAATCCAGTGCATACACACTGGATTAAGATGAATGAGTTTAGCATGGCAAGAGCCACACATTGTTATATGAACTTAAGGAAGGGTTGTGGGTAAGCCGTTACTACGGTTACCGCGTACATAAACAAAGACATAGCCAGAGCCCGCGCCTTCGGGCACGCTCACCATGATCTTATTACCAGACCAAGAGTCGGCACGAACAGCAATGCCACCATTGCCATTAACATCAGCACCTAAAAGAACATAACTATCTTCAGCCTGACCATTCATGCCGTCACCAAAGTAGCGACCTTGAATTAAAACAGGTTCAGCTCGAGTGTCTGGTGAAGTTACAGATAAGAGTGTCGGTAATACATTGTTTTGTACTTCGAGTTGTGGTGCACAAGCACCTAGTGCTATAAGTCCTAAAAATAAAATGGCAAAACGTTTCACGTTAGCCTCCTTTATAGCCAAATCGTACGAAACTGTAGCCAAGGCGTCAATGGTTATTTTCATAAATGAAAGCTTGGGGTAGATTTTTGTTCACAAAAAAGTAAATAGCGAAGATATTCACGAAATTGAATATCTATTAATAACTATATTGCTCAATAATAAATATTTATATTACTAAAAATATTTAAGTAACTTCTTGCACTTAAGTCACAGCAATGAGCAATTAGGGTATTTGTTGCAACTAAGTGAAAATAATATTTAATGGCCTTACCTGCCTTTTTGTAGAAACAGAAACAAGATAAGTATCCTTATCCGATATGTATTCCACATAATATTATATATAAGGAATAATGGTATTTTTGTGGACATGGATAGCTTAGACTTCCTTCAAAGGCGATTTGGAGCAAACTGGCGCTTCACAGACAATTCTGAGCAATATGCCATAAGCAACACCGGTCTTTTATGGCGCTCGAGTTACGCACCTCATAAAACCACCACAGGCTTCAAAACAAAACAAGGTTTTCACTCCGTAGGTCTTTCCAAAGGAACAACATACCGCGGGAAATTTTATTTACACCGGTTAGTTTACGAAATCTGGGCTTCGCCAATTCCTGAAGGCTTTGACGTTATACATAAAGACACTAACAAATCTAACAACCATATTAGAAACTTAGAACTCATGTCTCATGCTGACGCACTACGCTACTACTCAAAACAAGGACGTTTAAAACGCGGTCACGCTAACAGCGACCGCTACGCAGCCATGAAAGCACTAAGCTCTCTTGGCTGGACACAAGAACGAATAGCAAACGCGTTTGACTTAAGCCAAGCCGCCATATCGCAATACTTAACAGAAAAAGACTAAACACGCATGTTAGCGTAAGGACGCCATGAGCTTAGACCTAGACCAATACAACCCCAGCACCACACTCGAGCAAGCCAAAACTTGGGCTAGCCTAAGCCCTGAAGATTTAAAGCGACGCGCTGCAAAAGCAGCCAATGAACGAAATAGCTTTGAACTCTGGCAACTCACCAAAGCCTACCTCTTTCTACATGGCACCAAAGGTGGCAAAGTAAGTAAGCACACCTTAAAAGCCTACAAGCGAGGCGTGTACGACCTTATAGCATCATGGCAACACGAAAACCTGCTAAGACCCAGCCGAGATGCAGGTGTGCTCTACATAAGAGAAATAGAAACTAAGATAAACGAAACCACTCAAAAACCGTTAAGCCCAGCCTCAGTCGAAGTTAAACTAGCAGCAGCAAGAACACTCTACAAAGCCCTAAGATGGTCAGGCTCGAGTGAAGCCATACCCTTTGAAGATGTAAGAGCTGCAAGTGACCCCACCCCTGTTTGGGAAAAACGTAGACCCTACAGTATTAATGACGTTGATCGCCTCTTAGCAGTCGCTCATGGAGCCGAAGAAATCATAGTATTACTAGGTGCACACGGGGGCTTGCGTATAAGTGAAATGACAACATTATATTGGTCAGATATAGACTGGGAAGCATCCAAACTAAGCGTACTAGGCAAAGGCTCAAAACGAGCAACAGTAACCATGTCAGGCAGACTCAAACAAGCCCTACTCGAGTACCAAAAAACC
>CAYGTA010000297.1:0-6199 GCA_964352605.1 uncultured bacterium
CTTACTTGGTATAAAAATAGTTAATGTCTGATTCGTCTGAAAATCGTGTTTTACTGCCTTGGCGTCAAGAGGCTTTTCCTGTTGATTGGGTTGCTGAATTTAAGCGGGATGCGCCTTTGCATTTAGAGGTTGGTTTTGGTGATGGTCGCTTTACGGTACGTCGTGCCCTTAAGTACCCTGAGCATCAGTTTATTGGTCTTGAAATCTCGAGTGCTAGTTTGCAGCGAGGTTGGAAGAAGATTAACCGTGAAGGGCTATCTAACGTAAGGCTTATTAAGTTAGGTGCGCAGTTTGCCGTGCGGCATTTGTTTGCGCCTGATTCTCTTGACTCAATTGTGGTTAACTTTCCTGACCCGTGGCCGAAAGAAAAGCATGAGAAGTACAGGCTTTTACAGGATTCATTTTTTAGGTTAGCTGCTACTAGGCTTAAAAAGAGTGGCTGCATTAATTTGGCAACAGATCATCCTGAATATTTAGCGTTTGCGCAGGAGCAAGGTAGGCTTAGTGGTTTTTATGATTTGCTTTCTGCAGAGCCTCCTGAAGCTGTTTTTGAAACCAAGTATGCTCTTAAGTGGAAAGGGCAAGGAAAGCCTCTTTTTTATCAAGTTTTTCGTTATAACGGAACAAGTAGTGAAGATTACCCTAGTCTGGAAAGGCCAAGCATTATGCCGCATGCACTTATACAAGGAAGACTCCCTGAAAATCAAGCACTCGAGCAGCTCGAGTTTAGTAAAGTTGTGTTGCCTTACGCGCAGGGGTATGTGATTTTGCATGAGGTTATGCGTAGTTTGGGTTCAGATGAGGATGTGGGTACGCATAAGGATAAGTGGATTGTGCGTGCCACGATTGATGAGCCTGATCTTAAGCAGCAGTTGTTGGTGGCGGTTAAGCGTCGTACTGATGAGGAGCTTATTGTTAGGCTCGAGCCGTTTGGGGATCCTGTTATTACAAAGACAACGCGCGGGGCGGTTCATGCGGTGACAGAGTGGTTACTTACCTTGCCTTCTGATATTAGGGTGTTAGAGCGTAATTATTAAGAGGGTTAAAATGACAAGATTGGGAAATTGGGAAATGGAAAAATTAGAATATTGGAATATTCAAAAAGCTGAGTATTCTAAACGTTTTTCACTTTTTGCCTTTGCCTTTTTACTTTTTACTCTTCACTTTTCACTTTTCACTTTTTACTTTCCACTGTATTCCTTATGATGGTCTACAACCCTGCTGAAGTACTGAAGTTCCGTGAGCAGAAAGCCTTGTTTTTTCGGCGTAATCGTAATGCTCCTTTACGAGCTAATGAGGTAACTGGCATGCGTTACTTTGCCGTTTCGTCTGACTATGTGTTTAATGCAAGCCTTGAGCTTTTTGAGGCTGAGCAGCGTGTTTGGTTGGCGACTTCTTTAGGAGATGCAGAGGCTTACTTTCGATACGCTCGAGCTTGTTTTGTCTTTGAGGGTGAGGAGCATTGCTTGACGGTATATTTGCCTGAGGGTAGTGATGATGCATCTAGGGTGTTTATTCCTTTTACGGATTTAACAAATGCGGTTAGTAGTTATGAGGGTGGGCGTTATGTGGAGGCGTCACCTGAGGGGGCTGAGCTTAAGCTGGATTTTAATTTTGCTTATAATCCTTATTGTGCTTATAGTGAGCGTTTTCGTTGCCCTATTCCGCCAGCTGAAAATGCTTTGGGGTTTTCTGTTAAGGCAGGTGAAATGAAGTATGAGCGATAAGGCTTTGTTTTCTACTGAGTTTTTGAGTGTTCCGCATGCGTTTAGTACACGTTTGTCGGGTGTTAGTGAAGGTGTTTTTGCGAGTTTTAATTTGGGTTTGAGTACGGGGGATGAGCCTGAGCGGGTGGCGCAAAATAGAGAGCAGGTGTTTCGCTCTTTTGGCGTGACTAAAGCTCAGGTTTGTGGTTTGCATCAGGTGCATAGTGCTACGGTTGTAGAAGCTCGATCGAGTTGGTTTGAGCTTGAGGCAGATGCGTCTGTTAGCAATGACCCTGAGTTGCTACTCGTGATTGGTACGGCAGATTGTTTACCTATTTTGTTTCATGATCCGGTTAAGCAGGTGGTTGCTGCTGCGCATGCGGGCTGGCGCGGTACGGTTGCTGGGGTTAGTCGTAATGTCATTCTTAAAATGCAGTCACTTTATGACTCTAAGCCAAGTGATGTTCAGGCGCTTATTGGGCCCTGCATTAAAGGGGCTTGTTATCAGGTAGGGCAAGAAGTGATTGATGCGTTTATAAAGGCTGAGTTTCCTGAATATGTTTATGAAGCTGATCTTGAGGGGCGTTATTTGCTTGATTTGGTAAAGGCAAATGAGTATCTTTTAAAGCAGTCTGGGCTTACGCAGATTTATGATGTGCAGCAGTGCACGCATTGTGATGCAACTACATTTTATTCTCATAGGCGAGATGGCTTAAAGCGCGGTAGTCACTGGTCAGCTATTAAGCTAGCCCAGACTTGATTTACTTTCAGGCTCAGATCATTTAAGTTACTGGTATTTTCAATAACAAAATCTGCACGCTTTGCTTTTAGATCCAACGGAAGCTGTGCTTTATCTCTAGCCATAATGTCTTCTTTACTTAAACCACTACGTTCTTGTACACGTTTTATGCGTAACTCGAGTGGCGCTGTTACAACCAGAACGGCGTCAACGGTGCTTTCTAAGTGATTTTCAAAGAGTAAAGGAATGTCATAAAGAACAACGCGGGGTGGGTTGGGTTGCTCTAAAAGCTGTTTTGTTTGTTTCAGGCTTTCTTGCCTGACCCAAGGATGAACAATGCTGTTAAGGGTTTCAAGAGCCTCTTTGTGGTTAAAGACCAGCGCAGCGGTTTTTTCTCGGTTTAATTGGCCTTCTTGAACTAAGTCTGAACCTAATGATTCAGCTATTTTTTGTAAAACAGTTTCATTTTGAGTGGCCTTTTTAGCAAGCGCGTCAGAGTCTATAAGTACCGCGCCTTTAGCTACAAGTAGCTTGGCAACGGTTGATTTGCCTGAACCAATATTGCCTGTTAAGCCAAGACGTTTAGAAGGCATAACTAAGATATATCTTAAAAGCTAAATGAAACTGTTGACTAAGGCAATGTAAATAATTCAAGGTCTTCTTATAATAGCGTATTGTGCTGCTAAGACGAAACACTCGCCCGAAACTTAATGAGCTGGCTAGTAACTTAGAAGAGGCGCTTAGCATTATTCTTAAAGCCAGTACTCAGCATGCACGTTTAAGTTCAAGTACGTTTGCATCTTTAACTAAAGTTGCCACAAAAGCCAAGCTGCATGGTGAGGCAGGCAAGCTATTTCTTGATAGTTTAATGACTGAGCAAGCTGCTTATGGTTTGCATCTGCTTGAAAAAACACGTTTGCTAGACCTAATCATGCCAGAATTAGCTCAAAATAGAGGTGTTGAGCAAGGAGGCTTTCATCATTTAGATGTCCTAAATCACTCGATAGAAGCCTTAAGGCAAGTCATTCTTAGTGAAGCAACTGCCAGTCCAGAATTACGCCTTGCAGCTTTACTGCACGATGTAGGTAAAGCAAGCACCTTTAAGCTAGATAGCCTAAAACGCAGAAGCTTTTTAGGACACGACAAAGTAGGTGCAGATATAAGCAAGGTCATACTCGAGCGTTTAAACTTAGCAGTAGATAGTGAAAAGGTTGCAGCTTTGGTGCAGTACCACATGCTGCCGTTACCAAAAAATACCAAAGAAGCTGAGCGTTTTGTACGCAAACGCAAAGCTTTATTACCAGACTTACTGCACGTCATGCTGGCTGACAGGCAGGCTGCCAGAGGGAGCTTATCTAGCCCTGCAACAAGACAACGCTACCAGTTAGGTATAGCTCGAGTGCTTGAAGTGCTTAATGAAGTGCCGGTAGAAGAGGTTGTTTTGTTGACAGGTCATGATTTGATAGCGCAGTTTGGGTTTGCGGAAGGACCTTTTTTAGGTGAGCTTTTAAGCTTTCTTAAGGCAGCGCAAAAGGCTGGCGATATTAACAGCAAAGAAGAAGCCTTTGAAGCCGCTAGGCATTACGCAGAGCAGCAGGGTTTCTTACAAAATAAAAACTGAATTGTTTTGCTAACTCGAGTTTTTTTAGGCTTTTAAAAAACAGCTTCTAAGACGTGACTATTATCCCAAATGCGTACATGGTTTTTGCCATTGCGTTTTACTTTGTACAAGATGTTATCAGCTTTAGAAATCATTTCATGTGCATCTTTAGAGGCAAGATCATCACACAAACCCATACTAAGCGTTACTTTTAAGTCAGGGTGAATTTCGTGCCAAGGGAAACCAGCAATTTTATCTCTTAAGCGATCACAAATAGGGTAGGCATCTTGCGCTGCAGTTTCTGGTAGCAACAAGACAAACTCTTCACCACCATAACGCGCAACCGTGTCTACTGAACGAATGTTTTCTTTGAATAATTTAGCGACATGCTTTAGAACTTCATCACCAATCTGATGCGAAAAGCTGTCATTCACTTTTTTGAAATTATCAATATCACAAATCATGACGGTCATAATGCCATCAAAACGTGTGGCGCGACTAAATTCTTGCTCAATTTTTTCATTAAAGACCCTACGGTTGTAAAGACCAGTCAAAGGATCTTCATTTGCTTGCTTTTCAAGCTCATTTTTAAGCGTATGCAGTTCATCGTAAGCTTGCGCGAGCTTAATGCTTTTAAGTTTATAAATTTCTTTTTCTTTCTCAGCCTGCTCAACCTCATAGCTGACTCTTAAAGCATGAAAACGCTGATTAGAAATTTCATTAAAAAAGTCATCTCTTAAGTTTGAGTAAAGATGCATATGCTCAAAGGCTAATTCAAAATTACTAAGAATTTCATAGGTTTTGGCTAAGCCATAGTGCGCATTAAAGACTTCGGTTTTAGCTTTTACATCAGTGGCAATGGTTAAGGCTTCCTGAAAGACATTAAGCGCCTCATGATTACCTTCTTGTAAATAAATATCACCAAGATATAAAGAACTCGTAGCAAAATGCTTACGGTCACCCGCTTCTTTTTTAAGCGCTAAGCTTTCCTTTAAAAATTTGATAGCCTCATCTGAATTACCAATAGCAAAAGAAGTCAAACCTAACTCATCAAAAGTAAAGCTCTTACCCACCTTATCTTTAATACTTTCCATGATATCTAAACTCTTATACTGATACTCAAACGCTCGAGTGAAGTTTTCAAGTTTACGGTAACAAGTTCCTATATTAGAAAAGGTCAGTGCGTAAGTGGGAGGGTCTACATCAGGATTTTGTTTCGCTAAGCTTTTCTCGTAGTGCTTTAAAGCTTCATCATGCTGACCCGTGTCATCATAAATAGCACCTACATTGGCTAGAACTCTAGAAATACCGGCCTGGTCATCCATGAATTCATACAGTTTTAAGCTTTGAAAGTTGTACTCGAGTGCTTCTGTGTGTTCACCTAAGAGTTTATAGATGATACCAATGTTATTTAAAGCGTTGGCTTCGGGGGTTTTGTCTTTGCTAGCTTGATTGCTTTGGCAGAGTTTTTGTAGTTTTAAGAAGTTTTTGAGTGCTTCAGCGTAGTTTCCTGATTGGCCGTGAATCATGCCTAGATTATTTAGGGCGCGTTGTTGGCCTTCTACATGCTCAAAAGAGGTGTAGAGTTTTAGGGCTTCTTCAGAATGATGCTTGGCGTCTTGGTGGCTGCCATAGCGAAAATGGCAAAAGCCTATGGTTATGTGGCTAGCTGCTAAGCCTTGGCTGTAGTGCGCTTTTTGAGCTTCAGCTAGAGCTTGTTTAGATAGCTCTAAAGCTTGCGCTGTATTTGCGTTGCGCAATGACCAAGCTTGTTCTGTTAATTTATCTATTGAACTGAACAGCGACACAATAACCTTTCTTTCTTAGCTAGTTTGTTTCTTTGCATCAAACTAAATCAAAGTATAATAAACGAAGTCTTTCAAGAATCTTACAAATGAGTTAAAGCTGCGCGAAAAAAGATTTATTAAGAACGCATTAAGCTGTATGTCTGTACTCACTGGCTTTATATATAGGCAAGTAAAGGGCTCTAAGTTAAGTATTTAATTTAATGTCTGAATGTTAGCTCATACTTAAAACTTACTATTGATATGCTGAGGTTAGCTCTGCTATAGCCTTTTGCATTTAAAACGTTTGCAGTGTTTTATACCCTTTCCGTTTAGTTCCTTAAAGAACTAAACGCGGTCTTGGACCGTT
>CAYGTA010000298.1:0-6192 GCA_964352605.1 uncultured bacterium
CGATCTGTCGTAAAGGCAATCTGATTACCATCCGGATGCCAACTACTAAAACTATCACTCGAGCCTTCTGTTAGGCTGAGTACTTTTTTAAGTTCAGAGCCGTCATGCTTAATTAGGTAACCATCTGTGTTATTTAGATTGCTTGACTCGTTGCTATTAAAGCTAAGCCATTGACCGTCTGGGCTCCATTTACCTCCAAATGCAGGATTTTTAAACTCTGTAAGCTGCTCATAGGCTAAAGTGCTTAAATTAAGCTTATACAGATTCATTTGTCCAGCTCGAGTTGAGGTGAGAGATAAGCTTTTGTTATCAGGTGAAACTTGTCCTGCATATTCTTGAGAGTCTTCTTTTGTTAGTTGCTCAACGGCTAAGCTCTCAAGGTTTAATCTATAGAGATTATTTTTTTCATCTCCATCGCTATCTTTTGCAAAAATAATATTTTTATCATCTCTTGTCCAAACAAAGCCTGCTCTTAAGCCTTTAGGTGCTTGACCGTTGGTTAATTGCTTTAGTTCTTTTGTTTCGAGATGCATGAGATAAAGTTCAAAGCGACCTGTTTTATCCCAGTAAAAAGCTATTCTATCTCCACTATAAGAGGGTGTTATAAAAGCAAATTTTGATAAAGCAGCTAATTCTTCTAAAGGCAAAGTTGATGTTGACATGGATTAGTTTACCGAATTACTCAGATACAGATTTAAAGCTGGGCAGCAAAGATCTTAACGATGATTAAGCCATTTTGGCATTTAGCGCTTTTAAGGCAACTTCTGGTACCAAATCACTTACATTAACCCCATAACTAATAATTTCTTTCACCCGACTACTAGACAAAAATGACCACTCGGGTTTGGTTAGCAAAAACACCGTTTCGGCTACTGCGTACATATGCTGATTCATATGCGCCATAGACGCCTCATATTCAAAGTCAGTACCGTTACGCAAGCTTTTCAAAATAACAGGGGCTTGTTTCTTTTGTGCATACTGAACCAGTAAGCCTTCAAAAATATCCACCTTCACGTTCGGTAAATCTTTTGTTGCTTCTTCAACCATAGCCATACGCTCTTCACTAGAAAACCACTTATTTTGCTTATAGGGGTTATTAAGCACTGCCACAGTTAGGTCATAAATCAGACTCGAGCGTTTAATAATGTCTAGGTGCCCATTATGAATGGGGTCGAAACTACCTGGGTAAATGGCTTTAATCATGTCCTATAGTAACGAGAATAAGGCATTTTGAGCAATCTATGGGTTAAAAAATAGAGTTATGACTGTGCCTTCTGTCTCAAAAACCCGTATTGTTGCTATTGATTTACTAAGGGGCTTTGCGCTTTTGGGTATTTTGAGCATGAACATCATGAGTTTTTCAATGCCTGACGCAGCTTATAGCAACCCAACAGTTTACGGGGGTGAAGGCCTAAATGTTTTTGCCTATGGCTTTGTGCATATTATGGCTGACCAGAAATTCATGGCACTCTTTTCAATGCTTTTTGGTGCTAGTGTCATGCTGCTATTCAGTAAATCAGCTCAGCAAGGCAAAAAAGCTACTCGAGTTCATTATGTGCGTAATGTCTGGCTTTTACTTTTTGGTTTGCTTCATGGCATTTTTATTTGGCAGGGGGATGTTTTACTTATTTATGCGCTTTGTTCTTTTTTCTTGTTTTTCTTTAAAGACTTAAAGCCAAGCTTGCAAATCAGCTTAGGGCTTCTTGTTTTCTTTTTACCTTCTTTGCTTAATGGCGTTATTGCAACGCAGTTAAGTAGCTTAGATCTTGAGGGTCAGCAAATACTGAGTCAAAACTTTGAACCTTCAGCAGAGGAACTAGCTGAAGATATTGCTGTGCATAAAGGTGCTTACGCTGAGCAACTCAGCTACCGCTTTGATAGTGAAGATCAAGCGAGCAGCACAGCTCAAGATCTTTTAGATGTTTCTTTTTTGCTTGAAGCGTTCGCTCGAGCGTTTGGCATGATGCTTTTAGGCATGGCGTTTTACACACTAGGTATTTTGACGGCGCAGCGTAGCAATCTTTTTTATAAACGCATGCTTCTTTTTGGTTTTTTAATTGGTATTCCTTTGGCTTCTCTGGGGCTTTACTTATACTACGCGAATAACTGGCGTGCTGCTTATGCTTTATTTTTAGGGCGCATACCTAATCATCTTGCAACCCCTTTTATAGCTTGCGCCTACCTTGCTTTAGTTATGCTCTGGAGTCAAACAGCTTTTTTAAAGACCCTCCAAAATCGCTTAACAGCCGTTGGACGCATGGCGCTCAGTAATTACATTTCACAATCACTCTTAGCTAGCTTTATTTTTTATGGTTTTGGTTTAGGGCTTTACGGCAACCTAAACCGCTTAAGTCAAGGCGTTATCGTTCTACTTATTTGGACCATACAATTAGCTATATCAGCATGGTGGCTAAAGCACTTCCGCTACGGCCCACTCGAGTGGCTCTGGCGTAGCTTAACGTACTTCAGACTCGAGCCTTTTCGCAAAACCTAATTAGTGTTTCTTAAAATTCATCTTTAGAGGCAAGAAGCTCTTGCGCTGCCGCAAGTACTGTCTTTTCACCTTTTAGAACCGCTTCAATAAAGTCATCTTCTTTAGCTTGCAAAGCCAAACGAACTTGCTCTGTCAGTAAACTAGAAATTTCAAAGCGCATTCGTTCACGTTTTTTAAACTCGAGCTTAGCTGTTTCTTTTAAGAACTGATAGTGGTTTGCTATAGCTTCAAAAAGTTTGTCACTGTATTGCCCTTTTGAAGCTATGGTTTCTTGAATGATGGGCCACCAGTCATTGGCTTCAGGGTGACTTAATTCAAGGGCAGCTTTGATTTCTCTTTTTAAACGCTGCGCGCCTGCAAGGTCGTATTTGTTTATGGCAAAAATATCTGCTATTTCCATAATGCCTGCCTTGAAAGCTTGAACCCCGTCACCTTGCCCGGGCGTGAGTACCAGCAGGGTTGTGTCTGCTACTCTAACAATATCAACTTCTGACTGCCCTACCCCGACCGTTTCTATAAAAATATAGTCAAAGCCGTAAGCTTCTAACAAGGCGAGTACCTGCAAGCTAGCTGCTGCCAAACCACCTAAATGACCACGGGTTGCCATAGAACGAATGAAGACTTTAGGGTCTTGGTGCCAACGCATCATGCGAATACGATCCCCTAAAATAGCGCCACCTGAGTAAGGGCTAGTTGGGTCAACCGCAATCACAGCAACGGTTTTACCTTGCGCTCTCACTTGCGCTATCAGTTGATCCGTCAAAGTACTTTTACCACTGCCAGGTGAACCCGTTATGCCCACAATATGACTTTTTGACGCTGTTGTTCTTAAAGCCCTAAGAAGCGCCTGCCCTTCAGGCGAAGCTGACTCAACTAAAGAAATAGCTCTAGCAAGTGCGCGTTCATCTTTATTTAAAAAGCGGTCTTTAAGTGTCACGCTAACTAGCATAACGCAAGCAAGACAACAAGCACGCTATGGTATTAGCAGATGAACGAGCAAGCCCTAAAGCCAAAAAAAATCTATGACTACAAACGAAGCTGGAATTATGTCCTGTGGCTCTTAGCTCGCAAAGCCTACACCAAAAAGCAACTCAGAGACAAACTCAAAAAAAAAGAAGCCGAAGAAGAGGTCATAGAAAAAGTCATGGCACGCCTTATCGAACTCAAATTTGTAGATGACGAAATGTTCGCAGCCTCTTACATAAGAAGCCGCCAGCAACGCAAAGGCAGCATTGCCTTAAAGCAAGAA
The DNA here is from genome assembly GCA_964352605.1 of uncultured bacterium. Classification (GTDB taxonomy): domain Bacteria; phylum Deinococcota; class Deinococci; order Deinococcales; family Trueperaceae; genus JAHEBB01. The sequence goes on from CAYGTA010000298.1 coordinate 3,744, forward strand.
CTCAAACAAAAAGGCGTCAGCACAGACATTATAGAAAAAACACTCGAGCCTTTAGATAAGCACACGCAAATTGAGGCTGCGCAGAGAGTGCTTGATAAAACCATGTGGCGCATTTTGAAAGCCGAACCGCAAAAAAGATACACCAAGAGTTACGCTTTTCTAGCAAGGCGCGGCTTTCCGAGTGACATAGTTAAAGCTGTATTAGAGCAAATTGATTTTTATGCTCCTGATGAAACAGACGTTTTTGAAGAACCCTAAAAGCTTAAAATATAGCCTTTTTTCGGGTCTGCACTATTGTTAAGCATAGCTTTATAAACCTGACTAATAGACGCTTCCCCTTGCCCTTCAGTTACATCTAACCACGTGGCTGCCGTGTCAATAAAGCCTAACCACGCTTCATTCAGTTTTGCCTGATAGCCCTCTCGACCCCAATCTTTCATACGTTTTTGTATTTGAGCGGGTGCAAAGAAAAAACTTGGTTTTACACCCGGCAGAGCCTCCCTTTTACCCGCCTGCTGCCAATGCGCCAAACCAATCATACTGCTATGCTTTAAGTTCTCTGCATAATGATGATGAATGTCTTTACGTAACTGCCCATTACCTGCAAAATCAATATACGCAGCCTTACGACCAGACTCGAGCTTAGTAAGTTCATCATAAGTTAGAACTTCATCGTAGTAATTTAGACTCTCCACAAAAGCCTTATTCCCTTGAGAGGTTAAAGCAATAATGCTGTACGGTTTGCGCTCTGCACGGTTTTTCTTAAGCAAAAAAGCGCTACCCAACGCTGTTTTACTTGACGCGCTTGACATAACAATGTCTTCAGCCTCAAAAAAAGCATTATCTTCAAGCTGATCATCAATCATAAAAGAAGTCATGAACATGGGGCGCAAAAGCGAATTTAGGTGATTATGCTCAACTGCAAAGCCCTCACTTGCTTGGGTACGAACATAACTATTGTAAACAGGATTCAAATCTTGACGATGCTCAGCAGCATCATAAAAACCCCCATCCGTTACTTTAGACGCAGTAACGATAAGCTCTGTCGCTAAAGGAAAATAACCATAGATACGCTCCCCAACCTTAAGCTCAGCATGCTTAGACTCAGCAATACTCGCAAAACCCCAAACAGGCAACTTACCCCAACCCTCCTGACTAGGAAAGAACTGCCAGTACTTAAAACTATGCCCCGTAGCAGCGTAAGTAATGTTGTTAGCTGTAAACGCAAAACTATCCAAAATCAAACGAACTTGCCCATCGACTAAGCGTTCAGGCTCGAGCTTTACAAATTTAAACTCACGAATATCCGTCTTATTAATAATTAGGTCGGTTTGCATAATCACCTTTTCTTTAACTTCATTCACCTAAAAAATGTATTCAGCATTATCTCATAGTACCCAAAAAACGTGATGCCTGAGAGAAAAAAGCTCGAGTTTTTCTTTATAATCAGTTTAAGCTATTCGGCAGTTTGCCGTATTATTGTAAGAAGGAGCATCATGACGCAACAACGACGTATTACACCTTCAGGTTGGTTAGCCATCGCACTAGCAGCCTACATTGTTCTTTTTGGACTTGCCTATGAGTATGTCCGCAGACGCCCAACCACCGTACAGCCAAGCGTTAGCACAACAGCTGCAAATGCTGATTTAATTGCGAATGCAGCAGCTGAGAATGCAACAGCAACCTTACCTGTTGTAAGTAGCTCAACAGACCCGCTAGAAGCGCCCATCTTGACACCTGAAGTTGTTACGCCTGCTATTGATTTTAGTAATTTCCGCGCAGCCATTGTTAGCCCCACAAACGGTGCCTTACTGCAAGATGCTGACGGCTGGGTTGAACTGCAAGGTCAACTTAATAGCCGCATGGCTGAAAATGAGCGGTACTTTTTAGTCTTAGAAAGCCCTGCGAGTAACCCGCCTATTGTTTACCCACAGCAAGAATTAACACCTACGGCAACGGGCGATTGGACTGCGCAGGTGCGTTTTGCCTCTCCGGGTCAAAGTTACCGTACCTATATTATTGCAACGACAGATGTAACAGCTGTTAATGCTCTGTTTTCACATGAAGCCTTAGCAGGCTTACCGAACGGCTTTGAAATTATTAGTAATGTAAATGTAAACGCTATTCAGTAACCATTTTCTTCTTAAAATCGAACCGTAGCTTTTAAAGCTGCGGTTTTTTTAATATAACCAGCTACTCTAGCAATTCCACGATAAAACTTAAGACGTTTGCTTAGCGCCTTTGTTTCAATAACTCAAGGTGTTCATATAGCATCCGAGTCAAGGCGTTCCGATAACATTTGATTCAAAGTCACAAGATTTACTGATTCGTAGATAAACCGTGGAACTGCTATAAGAATGAAGTCTTTTCTGGAACTGACCTATCTATAGCATTTTAAGGTTTAAACACTGTAGCGCTTAAACCTTCGAGCTATACAAGTCAGAACAGA
>CAYGTA010000299.1:0-1364 GCA_964352605.1 uncultured bacterium
TTAGTATTTGCTTGGTGGGTCGTAGCGTTTGTGTACGGTTCTGGCAAGCTCGTAGTAGTCTATGAGTTTTTCGGTTGAGGCTCGCCAGCTCCATTTTTCCATTTCAGCTCGAGCGTTTTTGGCGTAGTGGTCTCTTAGTTCTTTATTGAAGAGTAAAGTTTTGACTTTTTCGTTTAGGTCTTCTAGGTCACCTGGGGTAAATAGGAGTCCTGTGTTGCCGTCGTTTATGGCATCTGGTATGCCGCCTGCTCTTGCGCCTATGGCGGGTACACCTGAAGCCATGGCTTCCATAGCTACGAAGCCTAGGGTTTCGGTGTCACTTGGAAATACAAATAGGTCTGCGCTAGCGTAGGCTTGGGCGAGTTCTTTGCCTGACATGTAGCCCATGAATTTGGTATTGGTGTTTTTGAATTTTTCTTTTAAGTGTTCTTCAGCTGGACCTGAACCTACTAAGGCTAGGCGGGCACCTTGGAATTGGCTTATGGGAGCGTGTAACCAGTCGAGTCGTTTTTCGTGTGAGAGTCTACCTACGTAAAGCATCAGGGGGGCATCTGGGTTGCCATCACTTAACTTTTGTCTCATTTCTTCTGAGTAGTTACTCGGGTTGTAGGTTTCTGTGTCTACTGCTTTTGGCCATAGTCTTACGCGTTTTATACCGAGTTCTTGAGCTGAGCTGACCATAGGTTGACTGGTGCAAAGATTAAGGTGCGCTTGATTGTGTGTATCTCTTAAGAGTACTTTTGAGATGGGGTTTAGGAACTCGAGTTTTAGGTGTTTGGCATATTGAATTATATCTGTGTGGTAGCTAGCGAGTAAGGGCAAATTGCGTTGTTTTGCTATGGTTGTGCCCCATAATCCTAAGATCACTGGGTTAACAACATGTACTATATCTGGTTTAAATTTATCTAACTCGCGCCCTAGTCGGGGTCTTGGCATTCCTAAATTGAGTTCGGGGTACCATGGTTTAAAAGATGGCCCTGGCACATTGATTATTTTGTGTCCTTTGTAGTCGCTGGGTGGGTTGCGTGGTGCAAATATAAGGGCTTCGTGACCTAGCTCGCTTAGGTGATCTAGGGTTCGTACAATGCGGGTAACTACCCCATCAATTTTGGGTAGGAAGGTTTCGGTAAAGTAAACTATGCGCATAATTTTAGCCCCTAGCGTTATTGTAGGGGCTTTGCTTGTTTATGTCTAATGCTTTTTTGCTACGCGCCTTGTTTTTCTAGCTTTGTTTTTAGATTTTCAGGTATGCCTGCTTTTTGTTCGCTGGTCCAAGTTGAGTAACAAGGTACTTTGCTTAGGTCTGCTCGGTCAGCGTATTTCTTAGCTATGTCTACCACTTCGCTCATAAGACCGTTTTCTAA
>CAYGTA010000299.1:1464-6166 GCA_964352605.1 uncultured bacterium
TGGCAAGGTCACGTACGCGGTGTGTTTCGGTCATTTGATTTAAGATTTTTACGCGTTCACCTTTGGCGGGTGGGTTGCTTAGGGCTAACTCTATGCAGTTAACAGTATCTTGAATGTGTATGAAGGCTCTGGTTTGTCCACCTGTTCCGTGAACAGTTAAGGGGTAACCTACAGCAGCTTGCATTAAGAAGCGGTTGAGTACTGTGCCGTAATCACCATCGTAGTCAAAGCGGTTAATAAGGCGTTCATCTTTTGCTGTTTCTTTGGTGTTGGTTCCCCAGACAATACCTTGGTGTAAATCGGTTATTCTGACTTCATCATTTTTGTTGTAGTAGGCAAAGAAGAGTTGATCTTGGGTTTTAGTCATGTGGTAAATGCTGCCTGGGTTAACTGGGTACAAGATGCTTTGTTGTAAGCGTTCACCTTCTTCTGTGGTGACTTCTACATCTAGATAGCCTTCGGGTATTTTCATGCCTGCAGTTCCGTAACCATAAACACCCATGGTGCCTAAGTGAGCTAGGTGTACGTCTACACCACTTTCTACGATGGCTGCTAGCACGTTATGGGTTGCATTTAGGTTGTTATTAACGGTGTAGCGTTTATGTGCACTTGATTTCATGCTGTAAGGTGCGGCGCGTTGCTCTGCAAAGTGCACTATAGCGTCTGGCTTTTCTTCTTTTATAAGGGTGAGTAGGCGGTGGTAGTTATCAGCAATATCTAGTAATTGAAATTTTATGTCTTTGCCACTTACTTCTTTCCAAGCTTTAAGTCTTGTGCCCATGGCTTGAATAGGCGTTAAGCTGCTTGCTTCTAATTCATTATCTATGTTTCTACGGCTTAAATTATCAATAATGGTTACGTCATAACCTATGTTTGATAAATGTAGGCTAGTAGGCCATCCGCAAAAACCATCGCCCCCAAGTACAAAAACTTTTTTCATTTCTTTCTCCCTAAATGAATAGCAGTATCAACCTACTGATGCAGGTTTGGCAGACACATTCTTACACACAAAAAGATGATAAATAAGTTGAACTTAGCCTTGAAACTTATTTCAAGCATCAAACACTTAAGCCTTGTCTACCAAAGGCACTAAGTCAACACCAGTATACGCTTTACAGAAAAGTTACAAAAGAGTTTTTGAGCTTACGTTTAAATTCACGAATGCGACGCTTAAAAAATTTCGTACGGTAACTCTTTGCACCGGCATACCAAGCACCCGGCTTAATAAAAGACCAAATACACACTATTGCAATAAAAAAGGGATGCAGTAACGCCCAGCTCAAGGTCACAATGCCATTACCCCACAAATCACGACGCTCGAGTTGTTTGGTTCCTATGTTCATGCCGTAGAGTTCTACGATTAATTTGGCTATCCAAAGGCCAAATACCCAAGGGACTAAGCTTGGGAAGAAGGGTGTTAGCAATATACAAATAGCTAGAAAGATACTTTGGAAGCCTAGTACGCCAATACTGGCCATAAAAGCGGGGTGATAATGCAAAGCATGATGATAACGAGATACCCAGCGTTTGCGTTGTTTCAGTAAAGCTAGCAGGTGAGGAACGGGTTTAGTAAGTACTCTTGTTTCAGGTATGCTTGCAAACACAACACGCATGCCTTCTAAACGTCCCATGCGTTGCGTCAGTAAATCTTCGTCACCACTGGGTGCACGGCCACTCGCACCAAAGCCCCCAATGTCTTTAAAGGCACTTCTTCTATAAGCTTGGTTGTTAGCGCTACTAGCGAACTTCCAACCAAAATGCGTTAAGGCTCTTGCAACCAGCATGAGGGTAAACCAGTCGGTAGATTCAAAACGCTCCACCCAATTTTTAGCCTTACCAGCCCTTGTGGTTTCAACATAGCCCACAACCATAGCAACATCTTCTTCAAAGTGAGAAACCATACCAGCTACCCAACCACTAGGGTACTGACAATCTGCGTCACTTGCCAAAATAATATCTCCGCTTGACTGACTAATACCTGTATTTACCGCATTGACTTTAGGAGCCAAGCGTTTACTTGGTTCTGTTACATTAACCAGTTTAAAGCGCTCATCTTTAGCAACAAAACTTTCTATAATTGCCTGCGTTGCATCTTTAGAGCGATCATTAACAATGACAAACTCGAGTTTTGCTGAGTACGTTTGTTCAGATAAGGATTGCAGTGTGGCTGCTAACTTATCTTCTTCATTGTGTGCCGGAATAATAACGCTAACCGAGGGGGTATTTTCGCTGTAGGGTCTTTTTTTGGCTCTATTGGTACCAATAATGACCATAACCATGAGGCCGATATAGGGCAGCACAAGTGCATAGAGGATAATAATAAGTAGAGTTAACATGTCACGTTTTTGTCCTTAGCCTAAAGTCTATCACATGACTTTATTAAGATTGCATTAAGGCTTGCAAAAGAAATTATTGTACTTAATTTTAAGCCTGCCATTCAATTTTAACACTCGAGCTGCTAATACTGTATTTTGGAACCTAAAGTTGCAAATACTAGCTTCTTAAAACTTGCTTAAATCTATCACTTAAGTTTCTTTTACGCTAAGAGTTTTTCAAAAGAGGGTTTCGGCTTACTGAGACTAAGCTCGAGTAGCTTTGTTAGTAGCTTTTATGGTGTCTGACGTAGCTTATCTCCTTACTTCTAAGGCTTAAAACCTATATAATTAAGGTAACTAATAACTCCCGTGACGATCTTAGTCATGTTTAGTTCGGAGGTTTTAATGAGTGATTATACCGCTGATAATATTCAGGTTCTAGAGGGACTCGAAGCTGTTCGTAAACGCCCCGCCATGTATGTGCAAGGTGGTACTGGGATTGATGGTTATCATCAGCTTTTAACCGAGATTATTGATAACGCTATTGATGAGTGTCTTGCTGGTTTTGCTGATACCGTAGAAATCATTCTTAATAAAGATGGTTCTGCAACTGTTACTGATAATGGTCGCGGTATTCCTGTTGATATCATGAAAAAAGAAGGCAAGCCTGCTATTGAGGTTATCTTTACCATTTTGCATGCTGGTGGTAAGTTTGATTCTAACTCTTACAAGGTTTCAGGTGGCTTGCACGGTGTTGGCTCTTCTGTTGTGAACGCACTTTCAAGCTGGTTACTTGTAGAAGTTAAACGTGACGGAAAAATTTACGAGATTCGTTTTGATCAGGGTAAGGTCACACAAGAACTACGTGAAATTGGTACTTACAAAGGTAAAAGCTCAGGAACCAAAGCAACTTTTATGCCTGACCACACAATTTTTAAAGAGATTCGTGGGTTTGATACCAGTCGCATGCGTCGTCGTCTTAAAGAACTAGCTTACTTAACAGGTGGCGTGAAGATTATTTTTGAAGATCATCGTCATTCTGAGCCTGTAAAAGTCATTTTTCATGAAGAGGGTGGTGTAGCTGCGTTTGCTAAAAACTTAGCTTCTGATGCTAAGCGTCTTTATGAAGACCCTATGCGTATTCATGGTGTGAGTGATGACATTGAGATTGATATTGGCATGATTCATAGCTCTGGCTATGGTCAAACCATTCTCAACTATGCCAACATGATTACCAACCGTGATGGCGGTACACCCCTTACAGGCTTTAAAACTGCTTATACAAGGGTGCTTAATAACTACGCTAAGAAAAACAATGTCATTAAAAAAGGTGAAGCTAACCCTACAGGTGAAGACTTTTTAGAGGGTTTATTTTGCGTTATTTCAGTTAAATTAGGCGACCCTCAGTTTGAGTCTCAAGCGAAAGTAAAATTACTTAACCCTGAGGCGCAAAGTGCAGCACAATCTGTTGTTTACGAGAAGTTTGCGGAGATTCTAGAAGAGAACCCTAAGGTTGCTAAAACGATTATTGAAAAAGCTGCTCAGGCAGCAAGAGCGCGTGAAGCAGCCCGAAAAGCCCGTGAGCTTGTACGTCGTGCTAACCCGTTAGATAATGATGAGTTACCCGGCAAGCTTGCTGACTGCCAAAGTGAAGACCCTTCGTTAAGTGAAATTTACATTGTAGAAGGTGACTCTGCGGGCGGTAGTGCTAAGCAAGGTCGTGAGCGTCGCTTTCAAGCTATCTTGCCACTACGCGGTAAAATTTTGAATGTAGAAAAAGCGCAGTTAGGTAAAATTCTCAAGAATGCTGAGATTCGTGCGATGGTTGCGGCTTTTGGTGCAGGTATTGAAGGTACCAGTGAAGAAAATTCTCACTTTAATCTAGAGGACATTCGTTATCACCGCATTATCATTATGACTGATGCTGATGTAGACGGTAGTCACATTCGTGCTCTACTGCTTACCTTCTTCTATAGATACATGAGGCCGCTTGTTGATGCAGGTTATTTGTACATAGCGCAGCCCCCACTTTACGGCGTTCGATTTGGTCGTGCCAAAGAGCTTATTTATGTTTATGATGAAGATGACTTAAAAAGCTTACTTCAAGAAAACAAAGGTAGAAAATACGAAATTCAGCGCTTTAAAGGTCTTGGTGAAATGAACCCTGAGCAACTCTGGGAGACCACCATGAATCCTGAAACAAGGGTTTTAAAGCGTGTAACTATTGAAGATGTTTTAGATACGAATGAGACTTTTGAAATGCTCATGGGTACTGAAGTGCCGCCACGCCGTGAATTTATTGAAGACAATGCGCACCTTGCACAACTAGAGATCTAATACTAAACTGATTTAATCGTGTCATAAGACTGAGTGAGTCAGAGCGTACT
>CAYGTA010000300.1:0-6119 GCA_964352605.1 uncultured bacterium
AAAAGCTTGAGGGTAACAAAGCTCTAACTTTTTAAGCTTATAAGCTTTATGCATATACTTAAGACAGGATTATTCTTTAAGACACTCATCTCACTATCTAAACTTAGCTTAAAGCTAAGAAAAGGAGAAAAATGACAACTGAAACGTTTAATGTTGGCCCGCTAAGTGACTTTCCTGAAAACAGTATGAAAGCTGTTGAGATAAACGATGAAAGTATTCTGGTTATTCATCAAGATGGCAAAGTTTACGCCATGCCTAACGAATGCACCCACGCTAAATTTCCTTTAGATGACGGTAGTTTGTTAGAAGGCAAAATCAAGTGCCAGTATCATGGTGCGACCTATAATTTAGAAACGGGTGCAGCAGGTTTCCCTGCGGTAAAGAAAATTAGGCTTTTTACAGCTAGCATTGAAGAAGACAACATTGTTGTTTCTTTGCAAGAAAACTAGCATATGGGCTGGTCAGCATTTCGTAAAACAGGCTTAAGGTTTCACAATCCCAATTTATCTGTTAAAGGCTACACGCTCTTTACACCCATGATGGGCGACAGCGTTTACCTAATTGACATGGCAGGTTTGGTTGTAAAACAATGGCGATTTGACGACTTCATACCTGACCATGCCAAACTCTTAGCATCAGGTAATTTACTTGTTTCAGGTAAAACAAAAGCTGACGCTCAAAGACAAGTTGAGTTAAAAGAAGAAGATTACCCGCATAATCTTGATTTGCATTTCTTTAGGCTTGGTGGTGGTTACTCTGAGTTACGCGAATACAGCCCAAAAGGTGAGTTAACTTGGAGCTTTCGTGAGATTGGCATTCATCATGATTTTATTATCAAAGACAACGGCAATCTACTCATTCCGCAATGGGTTATCTTACCAGCAGACATTGCCAGAAAAGTAAAAGGTGGCATAAAAGAAAAACAAGCCATGCCTATGCTAGCTGACGACATTATTGAAATAAACCGACAAGGTGAAATACTCGAGCGTTTTTCGACGTGGCAGTATCTTGATCCTGTTAAGGACCCAATTCAGCCTTTGGAAACGCGTTGGGAGTGGACGCATTTGAATAGTGTTGATGTTCAGGGTGATGCTTTGTTGGTGTCTTGCCGTGATAATTCTAGGGTGTTTGCTTTTGATACTAAAACTTCTGAGTTGTTATTTAAAGTTACTGAGCCTATGGTGAGTATGCAGCATCATGCTACGTTTCTTGGGAATGGCAATATTCAAATTTTTGATAATGGCATGAATAAGCCTTTGAGTATTCCTTTTTCAAGAATCATTGAGTTTGACCCTGTTAAGAATGACCTTGTTTGGGAATATAAGGGTGAGCCAAGTGAGCAGTTTTTTAGTGGGCATATTTCGGGTGCGCAGCGTTTAGCTATGGCTAATGTGTTAATTTGTGAGGGTAGCTCGGGTAGGTTGTTTGAGGTTACGCGCAATAAAACGATTGTTTGGGAGTACATTAATCCGTTTGTGGGTGCTAATGCAGATGGTCGGATTTATAGTTGGGTTTATAGAGCTTACAGATATGAGCAGTCTTTTGCTGGGCTTGGCTATTTTGACTTAAATGCAGGGCAGTATAAAGCACTTAATAGTAATGTGTTATGAAGATTAAGTCTAAATCGTATACAAATCCTACTTTTTGAGGCCTTACTGAGATATCATTAGGGTCTAAATAGTAACTTGTCACTATTCATTTTATAAGGAGACTCACTATGAGCAAATGTCCTATTACTGGCGCAGAAACTAAGCATGTAGCAGGTGGCGGCACTAGCAATAAAGACTGGTGGCCAAATCAACTAAACTTAAAAATTTTGCATCAGCACTCTTCCCTGACAAACCCCATGGATGATGACTTTAATTATGCGGAAGCTTTTAAAAGTCTTGATCTTGATGCTTTAAAGCAAGACCTTTATGACCTTATGACGGATTCGCAAGATTGGTGGCCAGCAGATTATGGTCATTACGGTCCATTCTTCATTCGTATGGCTTGGCATGCAGCGGGTACTTACCGTACAGGCGATGGTCGCGGTGGCGGTGGCACGGGTGCGCAACGCTTTGCACCTACAAATAGTTGGCCTGATAATGCCAATCTTGATAAAGCTCGTCGTTTATTGTGGCCTATTAAGCAAAAGTATGGCAAGAAGATTTCTTGGGCTGACCTTTTTATTCTGACAGGTAACTGCGCTTTAGAGTCAATGGGCTTTAAAACCTTTGGTTTTGGTGGTGGCCGTGCTGACATTTGGGAACCAGAAGAAGATATTTACTATGGCCCTGAAACAGAGTGGCTTGGTGACAAGCGCTACGCGGGTGATCGTGAGTTAGAAAGACCTTTAGCTGCTGTACAAATGGGCCTAATTTATGTAAACCCTGAGGGCCCTAACGGTAAGCCAGATCCGCTTGCTTCAGCGCGAGATATTCGTGAGACCTTTGCTCGTATGGCAATGAATGACGAAGAAACTGTTGCTCTGACAGCTGGCGGACATACCTTTGGTAAAACACACGGCGCAGCCCCAGACTCTCATCTTGAAAGAGAGCCTGAGGGTGCAGGCATTGAAATGCAAGGACTTGGTTGGAAAAATAATTTTGAGAGTGGCAAAGGCGTGCATACCATTACCAGCGGTTTAGAAGGCCCTTGGACACCCAACCCAACTCAGTGGGATATGGGCTATTTTGACGTCTTATTTGGCTATGACTGGGAGTTAAGTAAAAGCCCAGCTGGCGCCCAACAATGGATTGCTAAAAACTTAGCCGAAAAAGATCATGCCCCTGAAGTAGATGGTTCAGATAAGCCTGTACCTCTCATGATGACCACGGCAGATATGGCCATGCGTATGGACCCTGAGTATGAAAAAATCTCACGTCGCTTCCATGCTAACCCAGATGAATTTGCAGATGCTTTCGCTCGAGCTTGGTTTAAATTAACGCACCGCGATATGGGGCCACGTGCTCGCTTTCTTGGTAAAGAAGTGCCTGCCGAAGAACTTATTTGGCAAGACCCCATTCCTGCTGTCAGTCATGACTTAATTGATGATGCGGACGTTGCTACGTTAAAAGAAAAAATCTTAGCTTCAGGTTTAGCTAGTTCTGAACTCATCTCAACAGCTTGGGCTTCAGCCTCAACTTACCGTGGTTCTGACATGCGTGGTGGTGCAAATGGTGCGCGTGTTCGCCTTGCACCTCAAAAAGATTGGGAAGTTAATCAACCTGAGCAGTTAGCTAAGGTATTAGCTAAACTAGAAAGCATTCAGACTGACTTTAATGCCGCACAAACAAGCAATAAGCAAGTGTCTTTAGCTGATCTTATTGTGCTAGCAGGCAATGCAGCTGTTGAAGCAGCCGCTAAAAAAGCTGGTCATAATGTAACTGTACCGTTCACAGCAGGACGTGCAGACGCTTTACAAGAACAAACAGATGTTGAAGCGTTTGCAGTACTCGAGCCTGCTGCTGATGGTTTTCGTAATTATTTAAAAACAAAATTTACTGTTTCTGCTGAAGCTTTGCTGCTTGATAAAGCGCAACTTTTAACGCTTACTGCACCTGAGTTGACGGTTCTTGTGGGTGGTTTGCGTGTCTTGGGTGCAAATTATGATCAGGCTAAGCATGGTGTCTTTAGCAATCGTCCTGATGTACTTAGCAATGACTTTTTTGTGAATCTACTTGATATGCGTACTGAGTGGCATGCGACTAGTGATGAAGCTGATACATTTGAAGGACGTGACCGCTCGAGTGGTGAACTTAAGTGGACAGGCACTCGAGTTGATTTGATTTTTGGTTCTAACTCGCAGCTTCGTGCTTTTGCTGAAGTCTATGCTTGTGCTGATTCCGAAGAAAAGTTTGTGTCTGACTTTGTTGCAGCTTGGACTAAAGTTATGAATCTTGATCGTTTTGATTTGGCTTAAACCTTTTTTCTAAGCTTAAAAATTTTCAAGTAATAAAAGCCTTTCATTTGTTAAGCGAATGAGGGGCTTTTTGATTCTTTTCTAACATCAGTCCTGTTAAATCATAAAACCAGTTAGACTTATATATATGAGCAAAGCTAGCCTAAATGATGACAAGCAAAAATGGCGCAAGTGGGCTAAACAGAAACGCCTAGAGCTTACCGAAACAACCGCTTTAGCCGTCATGCATCATCTTAAAGACTGGCAAGGCTACCAAAATGCTCAGCATATTCTGAGTTACTTAGCTTTTGGCCCTGAGCTTTCACTAGAAGCCCTTCACAGTGATTCAAACAAAACCTTCTACACGACCCGAACGCAATTCAAACCCACGCCTCAGCTAAGCGTTCATAGTTTAAAAAGCAAACTCGAGCAGCATCGTTTTGGTTACTGGCAGCCCGTAGCTACCGCGCCTATAGTTGACCCTAAACTTTTAGATTTGGTACTTGTTCCTGGTTTAGCTTTTGACCGTTCAGGAGGTCGCTTGGGTTACGGTATGGGTTTTTATGACAGGCTCTTAAGCACAGTTCGCAAAGATACGCTTTTGCTAGCTATTACAAGCTCGAGTCTTGTCGTTGAGGCTTTACCTCAAGAAGATTTCGATATCAAGATGACGCATTTGGCGACCGAGCACGGTATTACTGAGCTTTAGCGCTCAGCGGTCGTTAGAAGCCTTGCTTGTCCGTTGCTGCCTTCTAGTTTGATTTGATGGGTTATACGAACTTGTGAGCCGTTAAAGACCTCACCAACCCCAATAATAGTCGGGAGTTTAGATTCAGGGATGCTTAACTGCACTGTATTACCTTGAAGCTTCACGTTCTGCTGGTACTCATCACCTAAAAACACAGCCAGCTCAGGGCTCAGTTGACCTTGAAAGCCCAGGTCAACCAGATACACAACTTGATTTTTAGAATAGGCAGCTACAGAGCTAAGGTTTAAACCTTGCTTTGGCAAAAATTCATCTGGCAGATAGCTATTTGTAGTTAAATCAAGCCAGCCGCCATCTTGAATAATATAGCCACCACCTACAGCAGCCAAAACACTGCCCTGCAAATAAACTTTGTCTTTCTCTAAACTGAGTAATGCCACTGAGTTATTACCTGCTTGCAAGGCAATCGGCTGGCTTTGCTCTTGCCCATAGCTAAAAATAGCTGTCGCAGCTGAATTGGTCTGTGCATTAAAAACAATGTCATAAGCAAGCTGTGTTTGTACGGTTGTTTCTGCCTTAATCAACTTAAAAGGCTGATACGCAAAAACCTGCACCACATAAGTAAAGCCTTGAGAATCAAGTGCCGTGCCAAACCCCACATGCGTATAGTTAGGCTCGAGTATGTTTGCTCTATGCCCTGGGCTATTCATCCAGCCTTCTGTGGTTGCTGTTGGAATATCTCCAGCAGGCATTTTGGCTATGTTTTCACCAGTAAATACAAGGACTGAGCCAGCATTAGCAACGCGCATGGCTGGGCTTGCATTACTAGGGTTGGGTGACTGATGCGAAAAATAGCTAAACACCACCATCTCACTCGCATGCGCCCTTGCAGCAAGCGCAAGCTGCTCGTCATACTCTAATTCCGTAAGTCCGTTTGATACTCGAGCTTGGTTGGTTTTTTGCAGTAGGGCTGTTTCTAAGGGAACATTGGCAGGTAATGCTTGGTAGCGTGCTTCTAGGCTTTGTGCATTTGTTAGGCTGCTGAGTAGCAGTAGCAGGCTAAGTAGGCTTGGTTTTACTAGACTAGTTAAAGGTAGTATGTTTCGTTTCATTAAGCGTAGTCTACCTAATCTTCTCATGAGTTCCCATGAATTAAGCTAAACGCATGGCTTCTTTTAGAGAACTGGTAATTCATTTTATTTGTGACATTCCTGAGGGCAAAGTTGCAACCTATGGGCAAATTGCTGCGCTGGCAGGTTCACCAAGTGCTGCTAGGCAGGTGGGTTACATTTTGCATAGTTCTGAGTCACTTAATTTACCTTGGCAACGTGTTATCAATGCGCAAGGTGGTTTATCTACTTTTAAGCTTGGTCATGGCGAACTGCAAAAAGCCTTGCTTGAAAAAGAGGGTATTCGTTTTACGGCAGACGACAAGGTTAATTTAGATAAGTACCAGTGGCAGCCTGAGCAGCGTAATCAGCAAGGTAATTTGTTTTAACCACAAATGCAAAGTTATGCACACGCTACGAA
>CAYGTA010000301.1:0-4571 GCA_964352605.1 uncultured bacterium
CAGGCTTTAGCATTTTGTCAAAGTCTAATTAGAATTAGCTAGGGCTTGAAATCAATTTTCTATTACTGCTTTGCCTTATTACTTGCTCTGCGTGTCTGCCTGACCAGTAAATTAGGTGACCTGCTGAGTAGCTTGCTACAACTTGCTGGGTTTTGGGTTCAACTAAGGCAAGGTCGGCTCTTAAGCCTTCTTGTAGGAAGCCTCGATCGTTTAGTTGCGCTGCTTTGGCTGGGTTTTGGCTTATTAAGTTAATTGCTTCATGAAATGGGAGCAAGTTTTGCTTTGCAATTGCAAATGCTGCTTGTAACATGCTGGCAGGGTAATAGTCAGACGCAAGAATATCTAAAAGGCCTTCATTCAAAGCATCTAAAGCACTTAGGTTTCCCGAGTGCGAGCCACCTCTAAGAGCATTTGGAGCGCCCATGATCGTCCACATTTTTTGGTCTTTTGCAGCTTTGGCAGCTTCAAGGCTCACGGGAAATTCGCTTATACTCACGTTAAAGTCTCGCATGGTAGCAACCTTGATTTTTGTATCATCATCATGAGAAGCAATGACTAAGTCGTACTGTTTGGCTAGATCACTTAAATCACGAATAGTTTCCCATGAGTTCTTGATTTTAAGTTGCTTACTAAGCTCCATCTTCGCTGCTTCTTTACTTACCTTAAGCCAACTAGCCATGTAACTAATGTAGTACTCTAAATCTCGAAATTGACCTTGACCAGGTGAATGGTCCATGAGTGACACCATATGAACTTGCCCAAGGGAAATCAGCTTTTTAAGCATGCTTTTGGTATTCGGGTAGTTAAGTTCAAAACGTGCATGTATCCGAGTATCACAAGCCAAACTTGGCGCTAAGCTGCAAATACTAGACACTAGGTCTTGCGTTCTTTTTTCTATTGAGCTGCCCTTTTTTTCTACATAATCTGCAAAAGATAAGGCAATATACGCAGTGCTAATGCCCGTAGAAGCATGTCGCTTGTCAAGCTCTCGAATGCTCATTTCAGCAGGAAAGCAAGAGCCAGGGCGTGGTTCTATTTCTCTTTCTAACATATCACCATGTAAATCAATAATGCCGGGAATTAAAGTTAAGCCTTCAGGCATTCCTTTGACTTCTTGACCTAATCTAAGCTTGCTAATAAAGCCACTTTCAATTTCAAGGCTCGAGTTTTTAAAGCTACCGTAAGGAAGAACTAAGGTTATATTGGAAAAAGTCACAGGATTCCTTACTTAACACTAAGCATATTTTTCTAAAAAACTATTCATGTTTCTTAAATCTAGAAAGCGTTCTTCTAATTCTTCTCGTGACCAGTGCCACCAGGCGATACGCTCGAGCTTTTCAATTACATCATCTGTGAATCGTTGGCGTAAGGGTTTGGCGGGAACGCCTGCCACTATGCTGTAAGGGTCAACTTTTTTGGTTACGACTGCACCTGAACCTATAACTGCGCCATTGCCAACCGTTACGCCTGGCATGATGGTAACGTTATGCCCTATCCAGACGTCGTGTCCAATGTTTACAGGGTGGGCTCGTCGCCAGTCAAAAAATGCTTCTTCATCTTCGGCAGCAAAGCCGTACTGGGCAGCACGATAAGTCATGTGATGGCTGGTGGGTCTTTCTATTGGGTGATTGCCTGGATTTAGTCTTACATAGGATGCAATGGAGCAAAACTTACCAATGTTGCTGTAGATAACTTGGCAATGCTGCACTATGTAACTGTAATCATCTAGAGAGGATTCAACGAGGGAAGTGTTTTTGCCAACTTCTGTCCATGTGCCTAAGTGGCTATCAAGAATGGTGGCTGTTTCATGTACAGTTGGTTCGAAAGCAAGCTTTTTCATGCCTGCACCATGTTTTGGTTTTGCGTTTGGAATGCGTTCAGCGTTAGGCTACCGTCAGAATAGATAAGTTTGCCGTTAGATAGGGTTGCGCGTACTCTCGGGAGGTTTTGACTATCATCAATCAAAATTAAATCTGCACGTTTACCTAGCTCTAAGCTACCTCGATCATGTAACCTTGCTGCTTTGGCTGGATTACTACTGACTAGTTTTACAGCTTCGTGTAAAGCTAAACCTTTTTGCTTTAATTTAAAGACTATATGTAGCAGGGCTGCAGGGTAATAATCACTTGCTAAAATATCTAAAACGCCTTCTTCTATAGCCTCTAATGCACTTAGATTACCTGTGTTTGACTGCCCTCTAAAGGCATTAGGCGCACCCATAACTGTGAAGAGTCCTTTGCCTTTAGCTGTTGCTGCCGCCTCTAGTGTGACTGGAAATTCACTAATACTGGCACCTAGATTGGCAACAATGTCTACTTTGGCTGCTGTATCATCATCATGAGAGGCAAGCACAATGGCTTTTGATTTGGCTTCAGCACATAAAGCCTGAATAACTTCCCAACTAGGTGGATTTTGATTTAAACGCTCGAGTCTTTCAAGGACTTCTTTGCGAAAGCTTTCTTCGCTTACACCACGCCAAGCTGCGACATGCTGAATGTGTTTTTCTATATCACGGTACTGGCCTTGGCCGGGGGTATGATCATTTAGGGAAATCATATCCAACTGCTCTGTTTCTAGAAGCTCATGCAAAATACGAGGGGCGCTTAAATTGGTAAGTTCAAAACGAGCGTGAATTCTGGTATCAACCAGTAATTCGGCTTTTAAATTGTTTATAAGTTGAATGGTATCTCTAGCGCGTTCTTCTGAGCGCAAGTACTGCTTTTTATTTGCCTCAGCAAAAGAAATAGCAGCAAAAGCTGTCGTTATACCTAAGGCAGCTAAACGTTTGTCTAGCTCAAAAAGCGCAAGATCTGTAGGAAAATAGGCTTTAGGTCGAGGTTCAACATCCCTCTCTATCATGTCACCATGAAGGTCAATAAGTCCGGGTAAAAGCAGATAATTTTGAGCATCTATGCCACCCGCTTTGTGTTGCCCGAGTTCCTGAATAAGGCCATTTTCTATATCTATATAGGCATTTTCCAATACCCCTTTGGGTAAAACTGCACGCAGATTAGCCAATCGCATTAGCTAAGATCTCCTCATCTTCTTGGCTAATTGAGCTTAGTTCTAAATAGCGATCAATGAGTCCCTCAACGTCTTCAGGATGGTGAAAAACAGCAATCATAGTGACACCTTGTTTTTTTAATTCAGAAAGGCGTTTAACAAGGGCAAGTCTGGCATTTTTATCTAGCGAAGCAGTCGGTTCGTCTAACAATAAAAGCTTGCGAGGTGCAATCAGCGCTCTAGCTAAGTTTACTTTTTGCTGCTCACCTCCAGAAAAAGTGGTTGGGTAGGCCTGCCATAATTCTTCTTTTAAGCCAAACCAATTTAAGGCTTCAGCTGCACGCTCGAGTGCTTCTGTGTAGTTATGGTGGCTTAGTAGGGGTTCCGCGACAAGTTGAACGGCGCTTACTCTTGGTCTTGCTCTTAGAAATTGGGTTACGAAACCTATTTCTTCGAGGCGTAATTTGGCTATGTCGATATCGGCAGCTCTAGCTAAATCAATTTCACCTAAAGCTGAGTTAAAAAAGGCGTAGCCACTTGTAACTTTATAGCTCCGGTATAAGCATCTTAAGAGAGTTGATTTGCCGACACCATTTGCGCCTTTCACGAGTACAAATTCGCCTTTTGCTATTTTGACATTTAAATCATGAAATGCAGAAATTTTTCTTGTTAAATGATGAATGTAGAACTGCTTTGAATAGGCTTTTAAATGAAGTAAATAATCAGGGTTTGACATTTGTTCTGACCTCCTCAATACGCCGAGCACCTTTGCTAACAAGCAGTGCAATGCCACGAGGCATTTCTGTTTTTCTTATTGCCTCAATTGCAGCTGCTAAGTCATACTCGAGTAAGTAGAATTGGGGTTTGAGTGTGTTTAGGGTTAGGGTTGCGCAGGCTGCTCTGGTGTCCCCATTTAAAGAACGTCCTACTGCACCTGGATTAATGAATAGTGTGTTTTTGTATTTAAATTCAAAGGCTCTGTGGGTGTGTGCTAGAACCACTACGTCTGACTTTAGCTTGTCTGCGAGGTTCGCAAATAAAGCTTCATTTTCAGGCTCGAGCCAGTCATCTAGGTGCTTTAAGCCAGCGTGTAGAATGCTTATTGATTTGCCTTTGAATTGGTACTGTATGTGCCATGGTAGCGATTTCAGGTAAGCTTTGTTTTCGGGTCTTATAATGGCTTTTGACCATTCTAAAGCAGCTTGTTTTAGGGGTTCATTGAGTTTACTTGAAGCTTTTCGGCTGGCTTTGGGTTTATTCCAAGCGACCGCGTCATCATAATTACCTGCAACTGAGGTTATGCCTTTTTCTTTTAGTCGTTCAATAACGCGGTTTGGGTTTGCCCCATAGGCTACCAAGTCGCCAGCACAAATGATTAGGTCAACCGCCTGTGCTTCTAAATGTGCTATGACAGCGTCAAGAGCTTCAATGTTAGCATGAATGTCTGCAATGAGCCCGAGTTTCATGCTTTATAACTTTGCGTGGACTAACTGCTGTGTGTAAGCATGCTGTGGGTCTTCAAGAACTTGGTCAGCTAAGCCCATTTCGACAACTTCACCGTAACGCAT
>CAYGTA010000301.1:4671-6083 GCA_964352605.1 uncultured bacterium
TTTTAGCAGCATCACGTAAAGCTGCGTAGCGCCGTTCACCTGAAATGATTAAACGTTCTGCCACGTTGCCTGAACTACTCGCATTCATGCGTAATCCCTGATGTGGATTTTGGTACACAATGCCAATGTGCTTTGTTTGCAGTTCACGTTTCTCAAAACGCTCGAGTTCAAACAAATTTTGTGTTTTATAGGCTATATCAAGGGAATAAAAGCCACTATCAGCATCTTCTTGTAAATTCAAGAGACGAAGCAAAGTAGACTTACCACTACCCGACTCACCCACTACCCCAAGAACCTCCGCGGGGTATAAGTCAAAAGAAACATCTTTAACTGCGTTAAGCAATCCATAGTGTTTATTGACAGTTCGAGCTTCTAATAGAGGCTTATCAAGAACAAATTTTGGAGGCTCGAGTGTTAGGCTAGGTGTAGTCATGCTTGCTCCAATATGTCGTCACGGTAGAACTTGCCGTTTTTATCGAAGTAGGTGGTAGCTGTTTCAGTATTTTTTTCTTTGGTTTGTTTTAAATATTTTTCTACAAAGCCAGTGTCTGAAATTTCATGTTTAGCACTGCCATCTTCTTGCGGAATTTCATTCATAAATTTGTGTTTTAAGCCTGTTTTTAAGCAAGTCCATTTTTTTTGATCTTCGACCCTATAAGGAATATCATCAAATTCTAAAGGTCGTACATTGCAGTAGGGTGGTACGGCGTATAGGCGTTTTTCACGGCCTGCAGATAAGATGGTTAGGTGTTTTGCTTGGTGTAATTTTGGTACATCCCATCTTGGTATTGGGCTTGGGTCCATAACGTAGCGGTTATTTACCAAGCTTGGATAACCTGACCCCAGAGCAATCTGCTTATAGCGAACCATTTGTTCGTATAGTCTTAGCCACATGAGTCCATAATCGGCATCGGCATGCATTTGTTGGGCAACGGCTCGACTTCGTTCAACACTGCGTAGGGGTTCTGGCATGGGTACTTGTAAAACTAGTGTTTGGTACTTCGTGAGTATTTCTTCTGGAATTCTGTGCCTTGATTGCATGAGCGTGGCTTTGGCGGTATCGGTAGTGGTTTCAACACCAGCCATTCGTTTTATGAATCGCCTTAAATTGGCAGCATTTACCGAGTCATCATCCCCTTGATCAAATACTTTTACGGTATCGTTTGGGCCAACCATGGCTAGGGTTGCTTGCAGGCCACCGGTACCCCATCCTCTTGCAAAGGGAACTTCACGGCTTGCATAGGGTACTTGATAGCCTGGAATAGCTATAGCTTTTAGCATTTTACGGCGTAATTCGCGTTTTGCTGCTTCATCTAGAAAGGCGTAACTATAACCTTGGTAGGGTGCTGAAAGTTGACTTAATTTGCTGTTGCTTTTCATCAGCTTACAAGCTCCTCTTCTTCAGTTTCTAC
>CAYGTA010000302.1:0-6083 GCA_964352605.1 uncultured bacterium
AGTTTCTTTGTTGTGTTGAAAAACACTTATCTAGATGGCAATCGAGATAAAGTGGCACTATTTCTCTAAGCATTTGTAGTTTCAGTTAAAATAGGGAAAACACTATAGTTTTCATCTATCTGTAATTTTTCACATGTGGGCTTGCCGTGAAATCCTATGCTTTAGAGACTTGTATTAGCAGGGTATGATAATGTCTAATGTTATGCCTCTGATTTTTGGGAATGGCGAAAGGTGAAAATAATGGCGAATGAGGTTTATCTCGTTACGCATGACAGCTTGTCAAATATTATCTCTGCACGAGCAGCATCGCGGGTATTAGATAAAGCATTAAAAGGTAGTGGTTTAACTCAAGAGACCGTTAATCATCAACAAATGCACAATGTGTTGGTAGGCCCTGTCTTAAAAGAATTACAACAAATCTTACCTAGCGAAGGTGTTAAACGCACCATCCAACACACAACTCAACTTCTAAGCGTAAGCAGTGCAGATACAACGATTAACGAAACAGATCTTGACTTACCAGACGAAGAAACAGAGCAATCTTTTAGTTTGCTTAACAGCAGCGAAGTTGATGTTCCTGTTGAACCTAAAATCGATACGAATCCTTTGTTAAGTCAAAAAGCAGATAGAAAACCCTTAGCCGAAAAAACAACTTTTGAATCCGAAGAACTCGAGCATATTTTGTTAGAGTTTGCGCAACTCGAGCATATTCAAACTGTCGCTACGGTTCAGCAAACCAATGGTGAAGTTGTTAGCTCGAGGGGTTCTGGTTTTGATTTAAAGAGCTTATCGCGTTTGGCGAATATGAGTTTGAGTTTGTTAGGGCGGCAGGGTAAGTTGCGTTCTTATCATTTGGAGCAAGCAGAGCATCATTTATTTATAGTACCTTTGGGGGCTTTTGTTATGATTATTGTGGGTGCTTCGGCCATGAATGTGGGCGAGGTTTTTAGTAGGATAAGTTCAATTAAGGAGGCAGCATGACTTTTGTTTGTTGTCCTAAGCGTCTTTGGCATAGAGTCTGCTCTTACGTCTTCATTTTAGGTTTTGTATTGAGCTTTGTAAGTTTTGCTCAGACTTCTGATGCTGTATTGCAGAGTTATGGTTTGGCATTTGAGAATCTTAATGAAGCAAGCACTAGCTTTGAGGCAGACGCACAGCAAAGTATTGAGGCTTTAAATGATGCGTCTCAAATGCTTCGCCCTTTATCGAGTAGTAGCAGTAGTAATGTTATTCCGGCTTTAGAACGCACGTTTGAACGAGCTAAAACATCAGTTCAAAACCAGAGTCCTGCTGATTTAGAGGTTCAAATTGCCGTGCTTAAAGGTGGCTTTTGGCGTCTTGTTTATGAGTCAGCTATTGAAGCAAGTACAGCTGGTGATTTAGGTGTAGCAAAATTACGCTTAGCTCAGCTTGCGCAAGACATGGGCTTAGCTGAAACTGTCACTACAGAGATTAACTCGAGTGATCAAGCTATTGCTATTTTGACTGCTTTAGAGTTGGGTATTGCTACGCGTATGCAAGAGGAACTTATTGCGGTTCGTACGCTGGTTGAGTCGTCTGCTGATTTGGGTGATACGCAAGCTTTGAGTTATCAGCGCTTAGCAAATGCTTATAGTTTGTATTTACCTGTGCAAGATTCAACACGTAGTAGTTCAGGTTTATCTGCAAGTTTTAATGATGCCTTTGTATCATTAGTTGCTTCTGATACCGAAGTTCTGCTTAGTAATTTAGAAACCTTAACAAGTTTAACAAGTAATTTTTCTAGTGCTGCTTTGGCAGCAAATACTGGCTTACAGCAAGAGGCTGCTCCTACTGAAGTTATTATAAGTGAAGCAATTCCTGTAGAAACCACTGTAGCTGCTGAGGCTCCTGCTAATGCTGCGACAACGGAACCTGTTGTCAGCACGCCTGCTATTGTGCCTCCTGTAACAACACCTACAGCAAATGCTGCTGCTATTCAGGCAGCCCAAACGGCTGAACTTAGTGAAGATCAAGAAGCTTTAAGAAGGCAACTGGCACGTCTTGGTTTAACAGGCAATCAGCAAGATCGTTTGCTTAGTCTTTATGGTGAAGAAGGCTATAGCAGTATTAATAGTGTTATTGACACGCTTTATGCTGATAGTGCTAAAACCATTGTTGCTGTTAGTCAAGGGGACATTACTCGAGCTAAGTCTTTAATTGGTTTGCAAGAAACAACTTACCAAAAGTATTTGCAGTCTATTTTGGCACAAACAAATCCTAGTGTTGATCAAACTACAACATCTATGTTTCGCCGCTTAGCTGCTGCACCTGGCCTTAGATTACAAGATACCGTTGTTTTAAGTGAGCATATTTATAGTCTTGCTGCTGTTTTAAGTAATAATCCTGTTTCGGCTTTAACACGCAGCGAAGCTGCCACTACGGTGGTTTGGGCTGGTTGGTTAAGGTTAGTCTTAACTATTTTACTTGGCTTACTTGCCTTTGTTCCGCTTTATCTTTTGTATTTGGCCTTTGGCGGCGGGAACCGAAATTGGCAGCTTATTGGTTGGGCTCTTTTTTGCTTACTCCTTCCGCTTATGTATGAAGGTTTAGCTTACTTTGCTAGTCTTATCTCTTCGTTAGCGGGTGGCATTTCATTCTTAGATGCTTTATCGAGATTCTCAATATTCCAAAGCACTTTTTCTCAGATTCTTTGGGTTATAGTGTCAGCTGCAGCTATCGCTCTGGCTAGTTTGGGTCTTTACGGTATCTGCGTTCAATTTGGACTTTTAGGACAGCGTAACAAGAAGCAAACCGTTACGATTTCAGATACAGTGGTCAATCCTGAGAATCCAAGTACATCTTTTGATTGGGATGAAGAGTTTTAACCTTAAAAGGCTATTTTTCTCGTATGCTTAAAGGAGTAACATGACCAGCGCGGTCTACCAAGCAACTATAGAGGAACTTGAGGCTATTTTATCGCCTCGGGTAGTTTCTCGTTCCCTACAAGAGGGCTTACAGAGTGTAGGTAAGTCACCTCAAAATGTTGCTTATGCTGATTTAGAAAAAATTCTTAAAGCACAAGTTTACAGGCAGCTCCAAGTTGCTATGCCTGTCACAGAAGCAAAAACTCGAGTGGCTGATATTTTAGATAAGCTCAAGCAACTCGAAGCTGATGAGATTACGCGTAGTGAAGTTGGTAAAACCTTAGAGCAGCAAGCCAGTAGCTTGTCTTTTTTGAAAGACCGTTTAAAGCCCTTTAATTTGTATTTTGAGTGGTCTGAAGTGCAAAAACTAAGAGCACTTGTTCAGCTTTTAGATGCAGAGCATGAGGCTGGTCGTGAGGCAAACAAGCTTGTTAATGATGCCAGAGATCAGTTGCGTTTGGTTGAACAGAAGTTAGAAGATCAACTGGTTAAACAAGCCCAAGAGTTAGCAACTCTAGAAGCTACCTTTAAGTTAGTTCAGTCTCTTGGTGGGCCAAAGTTAAGACGTTTTGAAAATCTTATTAATCAAATTAATGATGCGCAAGAGAGTCGTCAGCTTGCTCAGGCTGAAATTGAACGTGCCACGAAGTTATCTCTTGATTTACGTAAGCTTATGGAGTCAAGCATTGTTGTTGAAAGTGCCTTACCAGCATCCTCTGCAGAAGCGGCCAATGTAAGTCAAGACGCAAGCGTTCAGGAGCCCAATCAAGAAGAGATAGAAGCCAAACTTTTAGAACTCGACTTAGCTCAAGACGCAAAGAGCTTAGCTACGCTTAAAGAAAATACAGCTACCCTACTCGAGTATCGACCTGATTTGGCTGAGCCCTTTTCGGTACTTGAAGCAAAGCTAGCTCAAAAGCAAAAAATCAGTTCTGACTTAGAAGTTTTCGAGCAACAAATAAGCTCTGAGAATACTCAGCTCCGTCAGACGCTTTTGGCTGAGCTAGAAGGTCTGAAGAACGAACTGGCAAGTTTACAAAGTACGCCTGCAGATTTAGCACAAGAAATGCAGATTACCTTGGGTATTCTTGAAATGGCCTTGCCGAGCTTACGAGATATAGATCATTTACGTAGATTGCACACTTTAGCGATTCAAAAAGATCAAGAGCAGCAGCAACAATTAGCTCATGAAGAGACACTCATTGCGGGTCAGTTAGCAGAGCAAAAAAACTTGCTTAGCCAACTAACTGAGCGCTTACAGCGTTACCAAACAAATACAGCTGTCTTTAATGAGATTAATGCATTACAAAGCTGCCTTGCAGTTTTATCTGATGCTCAAGAGAATGGGCAAGTTCAACCCAATGCCATAAATGCAGCTAATGAAGCCCTGCAAGAACTCGAGCAGGCGGTTGCTAAGAATGCCGCTTCTGAGTTGGAGCGTAGTCAAGCGCAATTGAGTCAATTGCAAGGTTCGTTTAAATCTTTACCTCGTGCTGATGTTTTAAAGGATGCTTATAGTGATTTAGACAGTCAGTTTAATGATGCTTTTGCATCTGCTGATACCTTTAGTAAAGCTGAGCTTTCAGCGTTAAAGCAAAACCTTGAAGCTTATAAAGGGTATCTACTTGATTACTATCAAGATGTTTTAAATGACTTTAAACTTCAAGCGCAAGCTTTAAATGATCGTGATTTACTTGAGCAGTTTGAAACAGCTGAGGTTAGTTTGGCAACAAGCTACCCTAATCTTGACGCGCTAGCGCAGTTACTAAAGCATGCTCAAGAACAAAAGCAAAGCGAACACATTAATGATTTACATAATCTAGAAAATGAGCTAAATACCTACAGTAATGCCCCTGCTGAATTAGTCCAACCCTTAGCTAGCCTGATTACACAAGCGCAAGCTGCTTTAGCTCAGGGTGAAGTTATTAATCTTGATGAAGCTTGGGGGCTTGTTGATGTCTTAAGGCAAGATATTGAACGACGCGGCTCGAGTTTTGTACCTCGTTTAGATAAAGCTTTAAGTGATTTTATAGATGTTGCTAAGCTTAATACTGAAGATGCCAATAAAGCAGGTCAGTTGTTAGATCAACTTAGATTGCAACGTGATAATTTTGATCGTCTTTCTGTAAGTATGCAGCAATCTTTAGAGCAATCGCTTTCAGAATCTGAACAGCTTATAACTGCTTTAAAAGAGCAACTTGAGGCAACCAAGGCCATTGCTGGTCAGTTGGTGAGTAGTAATTTGCTCGACAATTTGTTTGGCGGGTCTTCTACAACTGCTGATGAGCCTTTACTGTTTGATTTGGCTGAAGAAGCTCCAAGTAATGACTTGCGTAGTTCTTCTGAAGTGCTTAATCAGTGGGTAGACGCCTATAAAGACGAAGTTGCCGTTAAATCAGTCATGATTTTTGAGCAGGGAAGTTTGGTTGCGGGGCATGGTGATTTAGATTTATCTCGCTTGTCTGAGGCTCTTGTACAACTTGACTTTAGCTTTGCTGAACTTGGTGATGAATTATCTTTAGGTAAAAAGCATTTGTCTATTGTTGAGTTAAGCATGCACAGTGCCATCTCTGCTTGGTTAAGCCCTGAACATCAACTTATTTTACTGCTTGATCAACCTGCCGAAATGAACGCTATTGTGTACCGTTTAAGGCAAGACTTACCTATTTTAAATCAAGCAAAACAAAATGTTACTAGTACTTAAAGCTAGTTTGCCTTAACTATGTTTAGCTACACGCTTGACTCGCTTGAAGAAACTCAAAAGTTAGCTTTTTTTTTAGCAAAGCAGCTTCCAACTGGCAGCCTTTTACTCTTAACCGGCCCCTTAGGGGCTGGCAAAACTACCCTCACGCAAGAACTTGTTAAAGCGCTAGAAAGCCCTGCCCAAGCGGCTAGCCCCACCTACACTTTAATTCATGAATACCCAAGCCCAGAAGGGCTACTTGTACATATTGATGCCTACAGACTCGAGCGTACCGAAGCGTTACTTGAGCTAGGCTTAGAGGATTATTTAGATTACGCAAGACTCGTTATTGTTGAGTGGGGTGAAGACCTAAAAAAGATTTTCCCTGACGCTATTCAAGTACAACTCGAGTTTACTGAGTCAGGTCGATTAGCAACTATTTTGGGTTTAGATGCATCTCTTATACTAAGCTGAAGTATAAATGTCGCACTGCTTTATAATTCCGACCTTGCCGA
>CAYGTA010000303.1:0-6077 GCA_964352605.1 uncultured bacterium
CGTAATCAACTCTGTAAGAGTTTATGAAGTACCTTTTCGGACTTGGTATAAACCCTTGAGCTTTCCATGAAGTTTTCATGGAGGTTTTTTCTCGCATCATCATTTGAGTTCATGATTAACAGGGTAAACTAAAAGCCACACTTAAGCTAAAGACACACTCGAGTGCTTTGGCATGCCATTTTAAATGCTTTGGCTGTTTTCTTTGTATAGTTATCTGCTTTAGCTTATTTAAAGGTGGTTTGGGTTAAAACTACGTGAATGACGCGTGAACGCTTAGGCTAAGGCAGTATGCTAAGATGCGTCGTCTGGAGAAATAACGTGATGAAACAGATAATGAAATTAATTGCTTTACTAAGTATGTTATTGCTTTTTGGCTCGAGTTTTGCGCAACAGAACGTTACGCTTAGTGGCATTATTAAAACAGATAATGAGATTCCTGCTGAAACTAAGGTTGCTATTCATGTGGTTGATCGTGATGGTGTTTGGCAGCGTGAAACCGTGAGTGTTAGCCCAGTTGCGGGTACTTTTAGTATTACAACGGTTGATCTTGAGCCTCAGGAGCTTTCACCTTTACGGAGTGGCTCTATTTTGCTGCCTGGCTTGCAAAATGAGTACACAGTAACGCCAAGTGACGGTGTTAATTACGCGTCTGCAAGGGTCAATATGTATGTAGATGCAAATACGAATCAGGTTTTTGATAGGGTGATCGATGCGTTTTACATTGGTGTGCCTAGTTTAGAAGACCCGATTGGTTTTTTTGCACTTATTTATGTTGATAGAGATGTGACGCTTTCAGGTCGTGGTACTGACTTGAGTTTGGCGACAGGTTGGAATGTCTACACAGTGCGTTATCCTGAAGCTGCGGAAGGTAGTACAGCTACGCCTGCTGCTATTTTTGAGATTCATTCTACGGTGAGTGATATTGTGATGGATGTCTTTTTGCCTTAAAGTGGCTTTAAGCTATAAAACCTAAAATTTATAGACTACCCTGCAGATAGTGGGGTAGTTTTTATTGATTAGGTTTAGGTAATGCGCCTCTAGGTATAGAACATAAGTACCGAAATTTGTGTGCTTACATCTGTGAGTTTACTTTTGGTTGTAGATTGGCTTTCTTAAGTAATAACTGAAGGAAAAAATGACTGTCATCTTAAGCTGAATTACAAATGTCGTAAAACTTTGTAATTTTGCCCTAGAGGCGTAAGCTCAGACTTTTTCAGTCTTATAATCAGTTTAGTATTGCGGGGACAACAGCTATAGCGTTTCCACGAATGGTTGTACCATCAAACCATTCGTGTGACCACGGAACCTAAACTGAATTCTAGGGGAGTAAAAATTAACCAACTTAGTCGCTGCTGCAATGTTTCGTGGAACTTCAACTATAAATAGAACATTAATTAAAGTGATACCCTAGTTAGCTATTTTCGTTTGTGCCTCTTCTGAACTCTTTGGTTGCCAGTAAGGCTTAGGTTTATGATAATAATGATTGCCAAAAATAAAAAACCCCCAATGTAAAAATTGGGGGCGCATCGCCCTGGCTAACTCCACAAGAGAGGTGTACAGAGACACTTTAGAAATTAGCAATCATGAGGTTTTGAAACCATGTATTTCTTCATAACGAACCGCTATTTTAAGGCTAAGCCCAGCGTTTTCCTGCCAAAAGTCAAGTTTCTCACAAAACACTCAAAAATAAAAAAGTCTTTTATGACTTTAAGGTAACTGCCGCAAACTGTAAGCCAAGCGAAAAAGAATTTGAGGAAAGCTAAGAAGAAGGCTATACTAAAACAAACCATTTAGGTCAGGAGCCTAACAGCACGTGAGTGATGAAAAAGAACAAACTTATAGCGCCAGGGAGATTGTCTTAGAATTCTTTCCTGCAACCAGCAAGCGCTTTATACCAGAACACCTAAACTACCAAGTTACAAACAGCTCAGGGCAGTACATCCTTATAAATAGAAATGACCAAATCCTCTTGAAACTCGAGCCTGTAGCACCTGCGGGTAATGCAACGGTTGTGTTGTGTTGTGATTTTTGCCATCACAGTTCAACAAGGCAGTACTTACAGATGTTTAGGGCAGAAAAGCCGGACTCTAATGGGCGGCACTTTCTTTACATTTGTTTATGTCGCAACACAGAAGCTTGCGAAGTGAGACGTTTAAATGATGAGCCTGTCGAGAAGCTCTTAGAGCGAGTGGGCGTAAAGTAGTAAAAAAACTTAGTTGAGGCTGCGCTTAGTACCGTAAACGTTTGTTAAATAATCAAGAAGTTCATTAGCCAAAGCTTTAGCTGCGTGTTTATCTAGGTATTGATTGCCATTGCCACATTTGGGTGACAGTGTGCAACGTGGGCAACCTGTTTTACAAGGACAGTCAGATAGTAAGTCACGTGCTGCTTTAAGCCAGTCTAAAAACACAGTTGTACCTGCTCGACTGTAGCCAACTCCGCCAGGGTAACCATCATAAATAAAAATGAGGGGTTTACCATTGGCAGGGTAAACGGGGTAAGAAACCCCGCCAATATCTGCACGTTCGCACAGTACAAAAGCAGGTAACAAGCCAATAAGGGTATGCTCTAAAGCGTGCATAGCACTGGGTAAATCTTGGGGTGGCACGCTAAAAGATACATTCGTAACATCAAACCAAAGGGCTTGCGTGTTGTAAGAAACCAAAGGTAAATCAAGTAAACGCTCATCTAATACAGTTTCACGAAAGTAACGCTTTAAGACAAAACTTGTGTATTCTGTAGAAACCTTTACCCGCCCCACATGCACCCCATAAAGCTCAAATTCGCTTTGAATAACCTCAATTTCAGTAACCGAGCGGGTTTGCGTGTAGTACTCTTCAATATGCGGTACAAGGGTAGCGACCCCTGCTTCAAGGTCAAGCTTAGCTACCAAAAACGTATCTCCTTGACTTAGGTAAACTGCGCCACCATGTAACTCTCGTAAGGCCGTATCAAAATCACTCACCCCCAAAGTATTACCAAAGCCATCTTTTAAAACAATACGCTTACCACCTGTACCCCGAACGGCCACATTTTTATGCGGATAACGCCCTAAATAATTCCACTTGTTGTAACGTTTAACAAGCTTAGAATTAGGAGGCGGCTCGAGCCACTTAGCGACATAATTCTCGCTATCTAAAATAGGTTTTTCAGCAGCTGCACAGTTGACATGAAGCGGATGAATCTCAGTATTAAAAGCATCCGAAATGGCCTTTTCAACCTTGCCATCCGTAATTAATTCAGGATGATTAAGATAATACTCATCTAAAGGATCATTGCCTGCAATCATTAAGGTTAAAGCACGCACGCCCCCACGACCTGCACGACCTGCACGTTGCCAAAGTGACGTCATAGAACCCGGATAACCCACCAACACAACCGCGTCCACACCGCCAATATCCACACCCAACTCCAAAGCACTCGTCGCTGTAAGCACCGTAATGTCATCCTTCTTAAAGCCCTCCTCAATAAGACGCCGATCTTCACTGGTATAACCAGCCCGATAAGTTTGCAACTGCAAAGCCTCACTCGAGTTTAAGTAAGACATGGCGTAACGCTTTAAAAGCTCAGCTGATTTACGAGAATTACAAAAAAAGATGCTCTTAAGGCCCGACTTAACAAACTGCCCAGCCAACCACGCTGCCTCACTATTGGCACTACGCCGCCGACCCTCAGACTCATTCACCATAGGGGGTTGCCAAAAGACAAGTTCACGCGCTGCCCTAGGCCCAAAATCTTCACTAACTACGCTAAACTCGAGTCCTGTTAAATTAAAGGCATGCTCTGCTGCATTAGCTATGGTGGCACTCGCAGCAATGATTTGCGGCTTTGCGCCATAATGCTTTGCAATGCGTAACAAACGCCGCACAATATTGGCAACATGTGACCCCATGACACCACGGTAAGCATGCATCTCGTCAATAACAATGTACTGCAAGCTCCCTAGAAAATGTGCCCACTTGTCATGGTAAGGCAAAATGCCGTAATGCAGCATGTCAGGATTTGTTAAAATACAACGCGCTGAATTACGCACACTGTGCCGTTTAGAAGATGCCGTATCACCATCATAACTAGCTACAAAGTCAGCCAAATCAAGCGAATTAGATAAACTTTTTAATTTGCTTAATTGATCATGTGCAAGAGCTTTAGTAGGAAACAAGTAAAGCGCATGTTTACCTTCAGCCATAGCGCTAAGCGTAGGTATTTGATAGCTAAGTGACTTACCTGAAGCTGTAGGGGTAGCCACCATGACATGATGACCTGCCTCAGTTAAAACAAGCGCATCTGCCTGATGTTTAAAAGGCGTAATGCTAAACGAATCTAACAAGCCTTTAAACTTACCTTCATAACTTACTTTGACAGGCTTATCACGCGCAGGAAAAAAACTAGTTGAACTAAGCTGCCCCTCGTAGCCCTCAAGTGACTTAAGCCAATCAGCATAATTAGAATGATAAAAAAGCGCATCAGGCACACTAGGCATAAGCTAAGCCTACCGCTAAACTAGCCAAAACAACGTCTGAAAAGAAAACTAAAGCACAAGCCCCAACCATGACTTTAAGCCTTGCTGGCCAGAAGCTGTCACATGAATAACCCTAGAATCTTCATGACTCAAAAGCCAACGCTCCTCAAGCATAAAGCTCATAACAGCAGCACCCAAAGCCCCAGCCAAATGATGTCTACGTTCAGTCCAATCAAGACACTGCCTAGCAAACTGCCTACGTTGCTTCTGTAAACTTGCTAAAGAAATACCAAGCTCAGCAAAAGCTGCTCTACCTGAAGCCGTCAAAGCATAATTCTTGCCACTAGACTCGAGCCAAGCTTTTGCTAAAAAAGCATCTGTTACGCTCACCCCAAGCCTACCCGCCAAGTGGTCATAACACTTGCGACCCTGAGCAATAGGCTCGAGTGTTTCAAAGCGCTCTTTTGGCTTGCTAATAGTCATTAATGACTCTAAAACCTGTGCCACTTCTGGGTTTGCCAAGCTATAGTACCTGTGCCGTCCCTGCTTTTCTAAACTAATTAAGTTACCTTCAAGCAACTTATTTAAATGCGAACTTGCTGTTTGAGGTGAAATGTTAGCCCGTCTAGCCAAGTCACTTGCTGGTAACGCATCAACATCAAACAAAGCCAAAAGAATAGTCACTCTTGTTTTATCACCAATAAGCTGAGCTGTCTTCGCAACATCCAAATTTACATTCACAATTCGATGATAGTTTAAACGTTAATGCCTTGTCAAACGCTACTCTAAAGACTAAGGAGAAAACCATGCAAAGCTACAAAAACATCATAAAAACCGAAGAACAATTCCGCGAAATCATGGGCCACCCAAACGAACGCGTAAGCAGCAAAGTCTTAAATCACCTAGACCAAAACTGCCAAACCTTCATACAAAAAACCCCCTTCATTATCCTGAGCACAGCCAACAAACAAGGCCAGCAAGACACATCACCCAAAGGCGACCCAGCAGGCTTCATAAAAATAATCAACCCAAACACCATCGCCATACCCGAACGCCTCGGTAACCGCAAAGCAGACAGCTTCACAAACATAATAGAAAACCCAAACGTCGGCCTACTCTTCATGATTCCAGGAAAAAAAGAAACCCTCAGAGCAAGCGGAACCGCCATAATCGTAAGAGACCAAAACATACGCGAAGACCTCGCCTTTAACAACAAACTACCCGACTTTGCCTTCATCATCACCATAAAAGAAGCCTACTTTCACTGCGCTAAATGCATGACCCGCTCAAAGCTATGGCAAGCCGAACACTGGCCCAACCAAGACGGTCTACCCACACTCGGCAAAACCATGGTAGACGCAGGCAAACTCGAGCTAAGCGCAGAAGAAATGGATGCATTGATAGAAAAAGATTACAAAAACAGACTTTACTAAAGAATCCCCCTCCTATTAGGAGGGGTTAGGGGAGGTTAATACAGCTAACTTAACTTTGAGTAAGTTAGCAGAATGAACCCCCTAAATTCCCCTAATAGGGGGACCTTGGTTTGCTGGTATGCTTTTAGCTGTGCGACGTAACCTTCTCTATAATCCAAAATTAGTTGAGCGTGCGCGTGAGCTTA
>CAYGTA010000304.1:0-6060 GCA_964352605.1 uncultured bacterium
TGGCTCGAGCTTCCCGAAACGCCTTAACGCCTAATAGCAATGAGTGCTGAAACAAGAACACTGTAAATCGCTATAAGGGTAATAAGCAAATCACCAAAGCGCACGTAAGGCGTTATGACATTACTAAGCGCATAATCAGCTTCTAAAGAACCAGCAATGCCACGCTCGAGTCTTTCTAGGACTTTTCCGTGGGGGTTTATGACAGCAGTTATGCCGTCGTTTCCTGCTCGTAAAATGTAGCGTCTTGTTTCTATGGCACGCATGCTGCCCATTAGAAAGTGTTGTTCTGCGCCGTTTCCTTTGCCAAACCATGCGTCGTTAGATATGTTTACCAGTACATTTGCGCCTTGCCTAACCATAGCTGCTGAAACTTGCGGAAAGACACTTTCGTAACAAATATAGCTAGCTGCAATTGCAGTACTGGTGGGTAGTGGGTTTAGGGTTGTGCCTGCTGTGCGCCCAAAAGGGCTTAAGCCAAAACTTGCGTAGATGGGTCTGTAAATGAATTGTAAGGCATTCGCAAGGGGTAAGCCTTCGCCAAAAGGAACAAGATATATTTTGTCGTAACGATCTCTTACAACAGCGTTACTTATGCTGTACACAGCGTTGTAGTTTTTAAACCCTTCAGGCGTACTGACCCATGCACTTGCACCCGTAATGACATCGCTATTATTAGCACTATTACTAATACGAGTGCGGGTTTCTTCACCGTTCATACCTTCAACTACAACACCATTGCCTATAACTGCACCTTCAGGCCAAATGACTAATGCAGGTTGCTTATCTAACTGGCTTAGTGCAGTTTGAGTAAGGCTAGTATATACATCTAAGTCTGTGCTATTCCCTTGAGCTCGTCCTAAAGGGTCGGTATTACCTTGTACCAAGAGGGCTGTTTCATTAGGCTCGGGCGGGAGTTGCGTCAGGCGGTAAAAACCATAAGTGTAACTACCTAAAGCTAAAAAGAAAACCGCTAAAATGGGGGCAAATCTTAAAATGGGTGATTGGCTAGATTCGCTATACAAAAAGCTAGGGTCATCTTCAGGTAAAAAAGGCAGGCTTGTTAAGGCAACAAGCACTAAGGTAAAAAAGCTAAGACCGTAACTACCCGCTATATCAGCCAGTTGCGCGACAGGTGTAGCTATCCAAATATAGCCAAGACTACCCCATGGGAAAGCCAAGGGTCCTTGGGTGCGTGCCCACTCCATAAGTAACCAAAAGGCAGGTAAAAGCCATAAGATATTTCTTGACTTGCCCGCAATAAAACGACTCAAGAACGTTACTAAACCCCAAAAGACACCCTCAGCAAGAATGATAAGTGGATAGATGGCCCAAGCTGCAGGGCCAAAAAAATCTGATAAGCTGTTAGGTAACCAAAAGATATGAAATGCGAAAAAGCCAACAGCAAACCAAAAACCAAAGCCAAAAGCGTCACGGGGTCGTTCAGCTCTCGCAGTAACTATGAATAAAGGAACAAATGCAACGGCAAGCCACCACAAGCCAATGGGTGGAAAAGCTGCACTAAAAGCAGCGCCAGATAAAAGGGAAAGCAACGCTTGAAGCCAAAACACAATAATTATAATACCAATCTTGAAAGCCTAATGAGTGAATGCTCAGCTATATACTTTAAGCTAAGTAAGCATAAACGCCATAAGCTAGCACGAATCACACTATTCTGTCATAGCTTTACTAGCTGTTAGGAAACCAATGCTCGAGTTTTCTGTTTTTATTTTTTTTATTCCCATTGCTTTTTTATTTGCTGCCAGTCCGGGACCTAACTTCATTTTTGTTTTGTCACGTTCATTGGCTAACGGTAAACAAGATGGCTTTTATGCGGTTTTAGGTATTGTGCTGGGTGCTATTTTGCATACAGTTACAGCTGCTTTAGGCTTGTCTGCCATTCTTGCAAATTCACCTAGAGCTTTTTCTGTGGTTAAGTACACAGGTGCGTTTTACCTTATGTATCTGGGCTTGAAAAGCTTAGTTCAATTAACTCATACGTCAGTAACAGCTTTAATCATAACATCAGGTAAACCAACATCAAAAGCAGCATTCATTCAGGGCTTTACAACCATGTTGCTTAACCCCAAAGCTGCCCTTTATTACTTTTCTTTTTTACCTCAGTTTGTTAACCCAGACGCGTCAGCTATTTGGCAAATGCTTAGCTTAGGCTTCATTCAGGCTTTTGCTGCCTTTACGGTTTACAGCTTACTGGTCTTGCTGGCAGACTCAGCGCGATCCTTCTTACAGAATAATACGAAGTTCCAGAGGTCACAAAAGCTAATAACAGGGTTAAGCTACATTGCTTTAGGCATAAGTGTTGCTTTAGGGGGTCGTAAGTAAGCCAATGACTAATGCCAAACGCTCGAGTGTTTCATAGGGTCATGACTAGTAGGTGCATTTATTTATTATTTTTTCCATCTTTTAAAGCTTAAAGCGCTTTATACTAAGCTTTGTGCTTAACTGGCGTCGCTTCTTTTTAATTCAAGCTGTTATCGTTTTGCTTGCAATTTTTCCGCTACTCAGTGCCTTTGCTGCTGAAGGCGTTGCGAATTACTTTGGTTGTGAGTTACACGAGGGATTTGTTAATCCTTGTGTGGCTTTTGGTCAAGATATTGGCAATCATTTATCTTCGAGTTTTGTTATGGGTTGGCTTACACTGATTACCTTGCCGTTAGGTTTTATAGCTTGGTGTATTCATATTGCCTATGCGGTATTTAGATTATTAAGGGGTCGAAAAGCTCCTAACGCGTCTTGATTGGTAATACTGCTTGAGGTGTCATAAGACTGAGGGGGTCTGAGCGCCCTCTGCTAGGCCGGAATTATAGTAATCGTCGAGTGCCTCCCCATCTTGTGCCACACCAAATCCGCTACCAGAAGTCATATATTTAAACGCTAGCTTGTTACCAAACGATTCTGTCGTATTATCCAAATAAGCCATAAGATACCCGGTATGACTACCAGTATGGCAAGGGTAAAGAGAATATTTGAAATGCTAAAAATATCTAAGGCTTGCCCTACCAGTAATGCGCCTATGGCACCTGAGAGGGTGAATAAGGCAAATTCTGCAGCAAACACACGGCCTCCTATTTTTATGGGTAGTTGTTGTAAAAGGAGTTGGGTTGAGAAAGTCCAGACAACACCGCCCCCTAAACCCCTTATGAGAATACCGGTGAGTGTGGTTCCGAAATTAAAGAGGGGCATAACAATTAAATAGCCAATCGCTATGATGACGTAGCCCAGTACAATAGTAAATCTTAAGGCTTTAATGTTATCTCCAGTTAGTCTACGCGCAACAATTGGGCCTATACCGGAACCTAAGCCTGTCATCATGAACATTAAGCCTAAACTTATGCCACCACCTACACCAATCGTGAAAACCTCTTCTGAAATGGCAACCAAAACAATCTCAAATGTAGAACCTGCTAAAAGAGCAATCATTGCTTTATGGCAGGCTGTTACAAAAACTGCTTTGTTTTTTCTTAAGAAAGTTAACCCTTCAAGGTATTGCGTGAGAAAGCCAGTAACTGTTTTTGAGCTTTCTGACTCACTCTTTTTAGGCATTTTTATTTGCCATATAAAGTAGCCTGATAACGCAAAGGTGAAGGCGTCAATAATAAAAGCTGGGTAGATACCCCAAAAGCCCGATACCAATCCACCTATGGCTGCGCCAACAGAAAGCATGACTGACCATGTTGAGGCAGATAAGGTATTGGCTGTACCTAGTTCTTGCTCTGTAACTATTTCAGGCAGAATAGCTGTTTTGGTTGGCGTAAAGAATCCGCTTATTGCAAATTGAATGCCTGTTAAAACATAAAGTAGCCAGATGTCACCTGCATCTCTAATAAATAAGAAGCACAGCAAGGTGGCAGCTCTAGCTACATCTGTTGCAATGAGAATAAATTTTTTATTGTAACGATCCGCTACCACACCAGCCACTGAGCTAACTAAGAACGGTGCGAGTAAGCGAACGACAAAGAGGCTGCTAACTGCCAGTCCTGACTGGGTTAGGGTCGCTATGAGTGTGGCTGAAGCAATCAGGTTAAACCAGTCACCCAAGAGGCTTACCACTTGCCCTAACCATAAGTAACGATAATTTCTATTTGATTTTAGGAGTTCAAGATAGCCAACAGGTTTTAAAGAAGATTTCAAAAGGACTCCTTATACAGTAAAAGGTCATTAAATAGGTGCAAGCATAAGTGTACCTTCTGACGCATAAACGTTCCTAGTTCTAAATAGCCCTCTTTCCTTACAAAGGTCATTAGCGACTTTTAAAACCCCTCATAAACTAGTTCTGGAATCATAAATGCCAATCTTGGCTTTTAATTAGCGTGACATTCTGCTATCCTTCTTCAGCTTAAAGCAAGTGTTTCTAAAACAACACCCTTTTAAGCTCGAGCCTCACTTTTTACTGTAAAGGAGAACTTATGAATGTAGCAGTTATTGGTGCAGGTGCCATGGGTTCAGGTATTGCTCAGACCTGCGCACTTGCTGGTCATGAGGTTATGCTTCACGATCTGAGTGAAGATGGTCGTAGACGCGGCATGAACAGCATTAAGGCTAGCTTAGAAAAGCTTGTTAAAAAAGAGAAGCTTAGTGAAGATGATAAAGCGCAGGCCTTAGCGCGTATTACTTTAAGCGGTGATTTAGATCAGGCTCAAACAGCAGATGTGATTATTGAAGCTATTTTTGAGAATCTTGCTGCCAAAAAAGAGATTTGGGCGGCGCTAGACAAAATTGTTAAAGAAGATGCTCTTTTGGCAACAAACACTTCTAGTTTATCGGTAACAGAGTTAGCTTCGTTTGTGTCTCATCCTGAACAGTTTTGTGGCTTGCATTTCTTCAACCCAGTAGCTTTAATGGCGCTAGTTGAAGTTGTAAAGGGTTTAAAAACCTCTGAAGAAACGCTTATAAAAGCAAAGGCATTTGCAGAGGGTATTGGTAAAACAGCTATTGTTTGTAATGACAAACCTGGTTTTATTGTGAACCGCTTACTCGTACCTTATATGAATGATGCGATTCATGCTTTAAGTGAAGGTGTGGCAAGCGCAGAAGATATAGATACGGCTATGAAGTTAGGTGCAAACATGCCAATTGGCCCTTTAGCACTGGTAGATTTGGTTGGTTTAGATGTCTGTCTTGCTGCAGGTGAATCTTTGTATCATGAATTTCAAGACCCTAAATTTCGTATTTCTCCTTTGTTAAAACAAATGGTTAAAGCAGGCAAATTAGGGCGCAAAACAGGAGAAGGATTTTACAGCTATGAGTGACGAAACCACACAAGATCTAGAATTTGATTATTTAGAGATCGAACTCGAGCAGGGTGTTGCGATTATTAGCATTAATCGCCCTGAAGCGCTTAATGCTCTAAATAGCGACTTGCTTTTTGAACTCAGTGTTGCCTTAGAGTTAATTGAAGCTGACATAAATGTCAATGCTTTAATCATTACAGGCACAGGTAGAGCTTTTATAGCAGGGGCAGATATAGCTAATTTAAGTAAACTAACAGATACCTTTAGTGGCCGAGAGGCATCTTTAACAGGGCAAGACCTTATGAATAACATAGCAGCACTCCCTTTTCCAACTATTGCTGCTATAAATGGCTTTGCTTTAGGTGGAGGACTCGAGCTTGCTTTGGCTTGTGATTTACGCGTGGCTTGTGAAAGCGCAAAGCTGGGCTTACCTGAGGTGAGTCTGGGCTTAATTCCGGGTTACGGTGGTACGCAGCGTTTAAGTCGTCTTATTGGTACAGGTCGTGCCCTTGATCTTATTTTCACAGGTCGTCATGTTGCTGCTCAAGAGGCCTTGCAGTTGGGTCTGGTGAATCGTGTTGAAGAGGATGCTCTTGCTGCTGCTAAAACTTTAGCTGCGCAAATGCTTAAAAATGCTCCTGTGGCATTGGGCTTAGCTAAAGAAGCTGTCATGCGAGGTGCTGATTTGTCTTTAGCACATGCTTTAGAGGTTGAAGCAGACTTATTTGGCATGGTCACAACAACTGAAGATATGAAAGAAGGCACTAACGCATTTTTAGAGAAACGAGCTGCTAATTTTCAAGGCAAGTAA
>CAYGTA010000305.1:0-6044 GCA_964352605.1 uncultured bacterium
GACGATCCAAGATCGCGTTTACTTTATTAATAAAGTAAACGGAAATAGTATTAGAACGCGTGTAGGTTTCACAATATCTAAAGAAACAGCTTCTCAGGTATAGTATGAGCAAATGAAACCACAAGAAACCTACCAAGCTAGGCAAATAAAATGCCTCGGTCTTTATAAAGAACAAGGCTGGCAATTAAAACTTTACAGTATATTGCATCCTGACAAGCAGCAAAATGACCGTCTTATAGAGGCAGCAAAAAAAGTAGCACTCGAGTTTTGCCCGCAGCCTGCGCTTACGCCTAGGCATTATGGGGTGGGCTTTATTAGTGTGCATCAGGGTAAAAGTTATGATTTTGTAACGGTTGCTTATTGGGCTTATGATAGTGAGCTTAGGTATCAGGCGTATATGCGGCCTTCTAGCAGTAGTGAATGGCTTGAGCCTGTTACAAGTAATGAGCTTTCTAATGATGTTTGGGATATTCGTCTTTTGGCGTTTGAGCGTGATGCTTGGCTGCATAATATATTGCGTTCTCCTAAACCTGATCTTGAGGCGTATTTGAAAGAGCAGTTAAGCGAAACTATTTAAACAAGCTTAAACCTTAAGGCGCAAGGTCTCTTAACCTTGCGCCTTTTTTTACAAGCTTGGCTCTGTAGCCTTTGGTCTATATAGCATTTCCACGAATGGTTGCACCATCAGACCATTCGTGCGACCCGGGGGAGTAAAAACAAACCAACTCAGCCAAGGCTGCAATGTTTCATGGAACTGCAAATATAATCATCTTGGCTTTTTTAAGGCCACATTAGTGCCCTTAAAAACTCAGCGCTTTCAACATCAAATGTAGCGTTCAATGAGCATTTTGCTATCAAACTTGGCATTGAAAGTAAGATGTGCTACACTCCTTTTCAGCATTATTTAACGTGCTTTTTTAATGAAGGCTTTAAGTTTGCTACTGAATAGTTTAGCTTTAGAAACGGAGGAAAACATGTTTCAATTAATCTTCAAACGCATAAGAAGCAGTGTTACCTCCCGAGTAAAAGCTTATTTTCATTTTGCTAGCGCCTAACTCAAGCTTTTAAACACCCACTTTTTACAATTATTTATGTTGACATTCTGCTTTTCGGCAGCCTTTTAGCTATCGTCATTTTAGGAGTACCCTCATGATTATTAGACCTTTTGAGCACGGTGACCGTGACTATAAAAACATAAGTGATATTTGGAATGCTATCTTTCCTAATGATCCTGTAACCGTTCAAGAAATCAAGTTTGATTTTGAAAATATGCCCAAAAAAATAAAATGGCAAAGCTTTTTTGTAGAGCAAGATAATAGACCTATTGCTCAAGGAGGCTACCGTCATTTTCAAAGTAGTTTCCATCCACAAAAGTTTATGTTGAGTATTAGAGTGCTTCCAGACTACAGACGTCAGGGTATTGGCACAAATCTTTATAAGCACATTTTAGAACAACTCGAGCCTTTAAACCCAAAGTTTCTTAAAGCGTTTGTTGATGATGATGGTAAAGGTGGTCTGGAATTTGCGCGTAAGCTGGGTTTTACTGAGGAGGCACGTTATTGGGAGTCTCGTTTGGCTGTTCAGACTTTTGATGCTAGCCCGTATAAAGGTTTAGAAGCTCATGTAAATGCGCAAGGCATCAAGCTTGTAGCTTTAACTGAACTCATGAAAAGCCATGCTGATTATAAGAAGCGTATCTTTGAGCTTGATTGGGAATGCACGCAAGATGAACCTCAGCCTGATGCTCCAACGAAGCCTGAGTATGAACCTTGGATCAAGCATCAGTTTGAGAACCCTAATTTTACACCTGAAGCTTTTTTAGTCGCCGTTCAAGGTGATGATTGGCTTGGGTTTAACGAATTATCAGTAAATAAAGAAACTGACGGTGGTTTAAGAAATGGATTTACAGCTTTAAAGCGGAGTGCTAGAGGTAAAGGCGTAGCAACAGCCTTAAAAGTTAAGAACATAATCTGGGCACAAGGGCAAGGCTTTAAAGAAATTCGTACCGGCAATAATAGCCTTAATGAAGCCATGCTCAAAATAAACACAAAGCTTGGCTTTAAGAAACAAGTAGCCGAAGTAGGCCTTAAAAAAGAACTCTAAAAGGAAACGTATGCTAGAACCCTTCACATCAAAACACTACTCTGACTTTGTAGACCTCTATAACCTCATTCATGAAGATTCACCCAAAACCAAGTCAGAACACCAGCATTTCTTTAACACTCGAGCTTCTGACATGTGTTTGCATGAAGTTCTCTATGAAGGCGAAACAATGATTGCGGCTGTTTTAGCCATGAAGGCAGCTGATGGTGTGAACCGTAAACGCTTTGACCTGTATATCCGACCTGACAAACAAACCCCTGAACTTCTTAAAAAGCTTTATGAACATGCTTTAAGGCAAGTTCAAGATGCACAGTCGCTGGTCACTCGAGTACGTGAAGATTGGTCTGCATTGCGGTCTTTTTTTGAAACTGAGGGTTTTACTGAACTGGAACGCATGTGGGAATCAAAGCTTAGTCTTGAGGGTTTTAACTCGAGTCCTTTTGAGCATGCTAAGTGCAAAGCTTTGGCTGCTGGCATTAGCTTTAAAACGATGGCTGATTTGCCTAATACGTTAGCTACCCAAGAAATGATTTATGCGACCATTCCTATGAATTTGCTTAAGCTTGTACCTGTTGCTGAACCTCTGAATATATGGCCGTTTGAACTTTGGTTAGCACGTTACTGGAACTCACCGCAACGTAATCCTGAGAGTAATTTTTTGGCGTTTTCTGGCTCTGAACTGGTGGGCTACAGTGAGCTTTACAAAACCGATGACCCTTCACTTTTAAGAACCGGCTTAACGGCTGTTAAGACTGAGTATCAACGAAAAGGCATTGCGCTTAGCTTAAAACTAAAAGCCATTGCTTACGCTAAAAGCCATAGTGTAAAGACAATTGTTACGCATAATCACTCTATTAACAGACCCATGTTAAGCATAAATGAAGCACTGGGTTTTAAGAAAGACCCAGCATGGATAAGACTAAAGAAGGAGCTTTAGCGTCAATGGCTGCTATTGACGCTTAGTAAGTATGAACATAAGACAGGTAAAAGATAGCGATTACGAAGAACTAACTATCATTTGGAATAAAGTTTTTCCACAGGATAGTTACAGTGCTAAAGAACTCAAATATTTAGATGACAGTATAGCAGAACCCTGTCAATTCTTACGCTTAGTAGCCGAAGATAAACATCTGCTTGGCTCCGCTAGCTACTACCAACATGCAGGCATGTATCATCCCAAGAAATTCTTCATGCAACTCTGGGTAACCCCTGAGCAACAAAAACAAGGCATTGGCCGTCAACTTTATGACGCCTTAGTTAAAGAACTCAGCACCTTAAACCCGATAACTCTAAGAGTCAGCGTAAAAGAAAACAACACAGCTGCTCT
This sequence comes from uncultured bacterium, assembly GCA_964352605.1. Taxonomy (GTDB): domain Bacteria; phylum Deinococcota; class Deinococci; order Deinococcales; family Trueperaceae; genus JAHEBB01. The sequence goes on from CAYGTA010000305.1 coordinate 3,431, forward strand.
GCAGTTTGCCCAAACCCGAGGTTTCAAAGAAACCAAACGCGACTGGGAAGCTGTACTCGCCGCAAAAGACCACAAACCAGAAAGCTTTGAAACACTCGAGCTTAAGGCAGTTTCACAAGGCGTGGTCATTAAGTCTTTAGCTGAGTTTGAAGACAAAGAGGCTATTGGGAAGCAATTTTTTGAATGCTTTAACCTTCTAAGGCAAGATGTTCCGCGTAGTGAACCTGCTACAGCTTTAAGTTGGGATTTCTTTAAGAAAAATCTACTAGATGCCCCTGACTTTTACCCTGAAGGCACCTTTCTGGCCTTTCACAAGAATGAAATGATTGGCCTGAGTCAACTCTGGAAAGGTGAATCCAGTACTGATCTTTACACAGGCTTAACCGCAGTTAAACGCGAGCACCGAGGGAAAGGCGTCGCAACGGCTTTAAAACTCAAAGCCCTTAGGCTTGCCAGAAACACAAACGCTGGCAACATTTACACAGATAACGAAACGAATAATGTTGAAATGATTGCCATCAACGAAAAGTTAGGCTTTAAACGCTTACCTGCCATGCTGAGCATGCTAAAAACCTTTAAGGAATAAGAATGAAAATAAGACGAACCGACTCGAGTCAAGCTGACTACACTGCACTTAATAACATTTGGAATACCGCCTACCCCATGTACCCCTCTAAAGCTGAAGATATAAAAGCAGAAGATGCTAAACGAGCTGAAAAGATAAACTGGGAGCGCTACTTACTAGAAGTCAACAACGAAGCCGTTGGCTTTGCTGTTTTCTTAAACTCGAGTTACAGTTTTGACCCTAAGAAATTCATGGTGACTATTGTTGTAAAACCAGAGCATCATGGAAAAGGCTACGGGAAAGCTCTTTACAAACATCTTATGTTAAGACTAGAAGACTATGAACCAACAGAACTTTTTACTTGGGGTCGTGAAGATCACAGTCGAAACATGCGCTTTTTACATGAGCGTGGCTTTAAAGAAAAAATGCGTTCTTTTCAATCTAAACTAGATGTCACGACCTTTGACTTAAATCCTTATAGTGATTTTGAAGCTAAGTTAAACGCTGAAGGCATTCACTTAAAATCAGCCATTGACTTACAAGATGATGCCAATTTTCAGCAGAAAGTTTATGACTTACACACCACTTTAGATCTTGATGTTCCAAGTACATCGGAGTACCAAAAACCAAGTTTTGAAACCTTCGCCAAGTATCACTGGTTAGATGAACGCTATATACCCGAAGCGTACTTCATAGCGACAAAAGGCCAAGACTATATTGGCATGAGTGAAAACTTTACTGCAAATGCTGATACTGATTTACATGTTGGTTTAACAGGTGTACGCAAAGAATACCGGCGTAAAGGCGTAGCGCTTGCACTAAAGCTAAAAGCCATAGCCTTTGCTAAAGAAACTCATGCCAAGCAAAACAAATTTGCAAACATAAGCACATGGAATGAATCTAACAACAGCGGCATGCTAAGCATAAACGATGCCTTAGGGTTTAAAAAAGAACCCGCCTCTATTGATTTTGTAAAACAATTATGAAAAAAGACAAAAAAGGCTACTTAAAAACCAACCCATTTAGTTACCAAAGTGCAAAAAATGGCAAAGTTTTTTTACTTTGGGAAGGCAAACAAGTCAAGATACTCTCAGTCAAACAAGCTGACAACTTTAATGCAAAAGCAGCAACACTAAATGAAGAAGACTTACAACACTACCTAGCAAAACTCACAGGTAATTTTAAACGCGGTAACGAACGTAGTTAGGAGATTTATGAACGTAGTAACAAAAAAATTTAATATAGAAACAGCCAGCCAAGCAGAACTACAAGCCATTAATGAATTTGGTAAGCAGATACAAAAAGAACAAATTCCAGAAGACCCAAGCCGACCACTCGAGTCTACTATTAAGAATTTAGAAAGTTTAAGCCTTCTGAGTGATATGGAGTTAAGTTTGTGGTACGTCTGGCAGGGTGAAAAGGCTGTAGCTTCCTTATTTACTGAGGTTGGCTTCTTTGAAACAAATCGCCATCTTATGAATATTGATTTGAGTGTTTTAGCTGCTTACAGAAGGCAAGGCATTGCCTCTGAATTGCTCGTTACTGCTTTAGAGGTCGCTAAAAGGCATAATCGTACGTTAATACTTGAAGTAACTTCAGCTAGGGTACCTTCAGGTGAAGCGTTTGCAAAGCGATTAAATGCAAGCGTTGGCTTGTCAGAACACACTAACCAACTTATTTTAGCTGATTTAGATTTAGCACTTATGCATAACTGGGTAGAGCAGGCAAAAGCTAAAGCAGAAGCATTTAGCTTAGAGTTTCTAGATGGCCCTATACCCGAGGCTCAAATGGATGAGATTTTGGATATTATCCATGTTATGAATAGTGCTCCAAAAGATGATTTATATGTTGAAGATTTTAAAATGACTGCAAAACAAATGCGTGACTATGAGGCGCTGCTAGCTAAAAGAGGTGAAACACGGTGGATGTTTTTTGCTAGGCACAAAGATAGCAACGAATTAGCAGGCTATACAGAGCTTTATACTGCTCCAGCTAACCCAAACCTTTTATACCAAGGAGGTACAGGTGTACTACCTAAATACCGAGGGC
>CAYGTA010000306.1:0-5973 GCA_964352605.1 uncultured bacterium
TTTTAAATGCCGAACTAGGTGAGTAAAAACAGATCTACTAAGGTGATGGTGTGTTTCACTTGAAAGCTGCTATATTAGATAGCCAAGCAAGCTCACGAATGCTTTGGTACTTCCCCCTTGGCCTTAAATCTTGTTACACTACGCCTCGTGGGCTCCGAAGCAATCTGGACATATATTCATAAGTTCTCTAGTCATTTGGCGAAAGAACAAAGTGCAAGGCTTCATCACTACAGTCAGGCGCATAAGGCACTTGCCATTTTACGCAGTCAAGAGTTGTGGGCCTCTTCACTGTTGTTTATGAAAAATAATAGCGAAGCAAAAAATGCACTTACCTTATCTCTAAAAATGGTCGAACGGCTCTTAGAGCGCAGCAGAATGCCGCAACCTTTAACGCAAACCATGCAATTAAGTTACAGTGTGCATCCTAAAAAACGCTACGCGCTCTACCAGCATCTATTACTAAGCAAACTCAAAAGTAAATTAGCAGCTTACCTAAGTGCTGAGCAACATGTGCTTATTGCTTCTTTTTCCGAGACTTCAGATACAAAAAGTTCTTGGTTGCGTTACGGCTCTCAAAGCGGCTATGCGCTTGGCTTTTCAGCAAATCAGCTTAGTTTCTTAGCAGCCGATCAGAGCTTTTCTTTATGGCCGTGCTACTACGCCGATAAACAAGAGCAAGGCGTAATTGTGCAAGGAGCCTTAATTGGAGGCTTACAAGCATGGTTAGGGCAAATTCAAGATATTTATCATGAGCCAGATGACCTGCACGCAGCCTACCTTGAGAGTTTAAACATCATAGAAACCGAAGCCGATAGGGTTCACTTGATTTTACTGCAAGTAGCATGCCTACTCAAAAATGAATCTGAGCAACACGAGCAAGAGTGGCGTTTGGTCAGTGACAGCGTTCCAGCTGAATACCTGCACTATGACGAACAAGAGGAAAGCTTTTTCCCTTATGCACCCTTTGACTACGCAGATGCACTACGCGAAGTCAGGCTAAATGTAAGCAATGCCAGCGAAACTGCCCTAGCTCTAAAAGGTTTTTTAGCCAGCAAACAAAATGCGCAACGCATAAGCCTAGCCCTATCGCAACATAGAGGCATCTTTAAAGCACACACGGTAATTGACAATCAAAGCTTAAAACTCGAGCTTTAGCTTGTGCGTATTCGGGTTGGGGTTCTTTTGGTTTCTGATGGGCACTTAGCGCTTATTAAGCGTCTTAGGGCTGGGCTTTGTTTTTTTGTGATTCCTGGAGGTGGGCTTCATGATGGTGAATTTTCAGAGCAGACTGCCGTTCGTGAAGCGAAAGAAGAGTTGGGTGTTGAGGTTCAGCTTGGGCAGCTTGCTGCTGTGGTTGAGCGGGTTGAGCAAGCACAAAGTCATGTGCAGCTTTACTACCACGCGAAGCTTTGTTCTGGCGTGTTTGGTTCGGGTACAGGTGAAGAGTTTAGTCGCCCTGAAGATCGTGGTCATTATGAAGCTGTTTGGCTGCCTTTTGAAAAGCTTAGCCAAGAAAGGGTTTACCCTAAAGTCTTGGCAACTTACCTAGCTAAGCATGGTTTACCTGAACAGGTTCAGCATTTTAAAGAAACAAACGATTATCCTAAAGTTTAAGCTTTTACGGTAGCTCGCAAAACTTCTAAAACAAAAATGACATCAGCCAGTGCCCGGTGGCTTTGGTAGCTTTCAAGGAGCTGTTCTTGGCGTTCATCAATAACGGCTTTATGTAAGCCCCGTGGTTTTATACCTCGTTTTTTGGCATAAAGGCGCATGGCGCACACAAATAACCACTTGGGATGCTCTAAGCGCCACAGCTCACTGGTTTGCTCAAGCATTTTGGCATCAAAGCTAGCGTTCCAAGCAAGCACCGTACTGTGTTTAGCAATAGCGTGTAGTTCTGGTAAAACGTCAGGCCAAGTTGGTGCATCTTGCAACATATCCATACTTATATTGTGAACCCGCTGCGCGTAAGGATTCATGAAGGTCGTTTGAGGTTTTATGAGGGTATCTAACAGTGTTTCACCTTTGGTATTAATGACGCTTAGTTCAATGACTTCTGCGCCTTTCATACCTGTGGTTTCGGTATCTAAAATAAGAACATCTTCACGTTCTAGAAGACTTTGAATAGCTGTTTTGGCTTTAGCTTGATTGGCAAGGCGTTCTTTTTCTTCACGGCAGTTTTTGCATAAGCCTTGTTTTAAAGAACGCGTAGTTCGTGCTGGTGTTTTGCAAGATTCACAACTTGGTTTTAAAGGCATCTCCAACACACACGAAGTTTAACAGGTAAATCATTAGTTGATTGTCTGCATCCAAGTTTCATGTTGCTTTTGAGCAAGCTTAAAAAGCTTTTTGGGTCTTCTTAGGCCTAAGTCAAAACTAGCCATGGCAGCTATATATTCCTCTTCGCTCAGAAGCGTTCTTTCACTCACGCCATGTGCACTCACATCTTTTAACACAAGACCCCTTAAACTTCTAATACCCTCCTCTGTAAACTTCTGACAAATCATTGTCTTTACAAAACCAGATTCAGCTGAACTTTGCATTTCAAAACATTTATCAGCAAACTCAGCAATCTTTCTAGGTTTTAACTCAAAATCATAGCTTTTAGCTGCACCCTCTTTATGGTTATGAAAGCGCCATCTATGTTGACTTAAGTTCTCTAAGTAATAAGTCAAGCCAGCTTGCTTATGCTCACCCTCTTTAAGTTCTAAAGGCAGCAAAAAGCCATCTCCAAAGCCAACATCTGCAATATACAAAGACTCGAGTTTTACGAGCAGGAGTAGGTGACCAAAGTTTGCTGTGTCACCTCTTTCTTTGTGATTTACTGCGCCTGCGAGTAGGCTGACTTTAAAGCGCATTTTTTTGAGTGCCCATGCGAACAGGCTGTTCATTTCAAAACACCAGCCACCTCGTTTTTGTTTAACTATTTTCTTATATATTTGTCCTACATCTAGGCTTAGGTGTTTACCGGTATGAATATCTAGGTTTTCATAGGCAATGGTTTTTAGGTGTGCTTCATGAAGGGCAAAGAGGGTTTCTTTGGTGGCTTTTGTGCTGCCTGTGTAGTTGATGCGTTTTAGGTAGGTTTGCAGCCTCATTAGCTTAGGCTAGCATGTTCTTTGCTTACAGCGTCTTTAAAAAAGTCTCAGCTTTTAGATCTGAGTTTAAAATGATTATCGTTTTGTCTTTTTGCTTCTCGAGGGCGGCTAAAAGTTTGGGTTTACTCTTTATAGGGAACATCCAGACGTAGTTTAAAAAGGCAAAGTCAAAACGCTCATGGCAACCTTCTGCCATGTCTGGCCGCTTTCTTTTGTAGTAGCGAAGCGTGCGTTTAACTGCGCGCCATGTACAAAGGTAACGCGAGTAATCTAAAAAGATAATGGTATCTGCTTGACTTAGGCGAATGTCAAAGGTACCTCCGTAATTACCGTCAACAATCCATGTTTCAGCACTAAGTAGCTCTTTTTGTTTTTCGCGCCACGCTTCTTTTGGGGTTGCTGTCCAATTGGCTTGCCAGAAGTACTTATCTAGATGAATGACATCTATGGCTAAGTGTTGAGAGAGTTTTAGAGAAAATGTAGTTTTCCCTGCTCCGGATGAGCCAATAACAGCCACACGATTCATAGTATCTAGTCGGGTTTAGAGCCTAATCTTGCTGCCATAATGCCACCTATAAAACCAAATAAGTGGCCTTGCCATGAGACACCTGCCTGTATAGGTAAAACGCCAAAAATCATGCCACCGTAAAGCACACCCACAAAAATTGCAATAAGTAAAGCGCTCATACTTCTTTCAAAATAAGCTCGAGCTAGTAAATAGCCTAAATAGCCAAAAATGATAATGCTTGCGCCAATATGCACGGTTCCTACGCCACCTGTTAACCATGTGCCTAGCCCGCCTACTATCCAGATGATGGCTGTGACACCTGCAAAGCTGCTTAAACCGCGCAGCATAACAAAGAAACCCAAAATCAAAAAAGGTAGGCTGTTCGCTGCAATGTGACTAATGCCGCCATGTAAAAGAGGTGCGAAAAGTATGCCTCTTAAACCCTCAATGCTTCTAGGGTAGATCCCGTAGCGATTGAGTCCTTGTTTAAAAAGCAAGATATCAATGAGTTCTAATGCCCAGACAAAAGCAAGCATTAAAAGCAAAACTTGAATGTTTTTACCGATAGGGCCAGCTGTTGTCATAGCGCTATTCATAGCTTTCTTCATAGCTGTAAGTATGACATGTGAATGCTATGCTTGCTTCATGCCAAAGTTAGAGAGTGTCTGATTTATGTTCAGGCACATAATTTACTATTTTTAAGGAGAAAAGATGATTGTTATTGCTGCAACTTTTAATATTAAAGACGGAAAACGCCAAGAAGCTATAAGCGCTATGCAAAGCATGGCAAAAGCAACCATGCAAGAAAATGGCTGTAATGACTATACATTTTATGCTGATCTTGAAAACGAACATAAGTTTTTCTTATTTGAAGAATGGGTGAATCAAGAAGCCTTATCTGCACACTTTGAAGTGCCTCACATGGCAACCTTCAGAGCAGTCATGTCAGGTATAGCAGCAAGCAAAACAGAGGTTATTCGTTATCTTGTTTCAGAATCTGGTCCACTTTAATCAAGCTCTATTAGTAAAATTTGTGACGATTAGGTGCTAACTAAGAAAGCCTTGTCGTTTATAGTGAAGCAAATCACGCTTGGGATTAGCATGAATACACATTGAATCCCAATTAATAACGAGTATCTACAACAGTCAGCTAACCCAAGCACCGAAACGCTGAACCGTACTCGGGAGGAAGTCATGAAAGCATTTGTTACAGGCGCTACAGGCATGTTAGGCAATAACCTCATTCGTTTACTCTTAAAAAAAGGCTACAACATAAAAGCTCTCGTACGCTCGAGTGACAAGGCAAAAAAAGTTTTAGAGGGTCTTAATGTTGACCTTATAGTGGGTGACATGCAAAACGTTGCTGGCTTTGCAGAGCAGCTTGAAGATGTTGATGTTGTTTTTCATACAGCGGCTTATTTCCGTGAAGCTTACAGCAAAGGTAAGCATTGGCCAAAATTAAAAGCTATTAATATTGACGGTACCCAAGCTCTTTTAGAAGCTTCAGAGGCGCACAAGGTAAAGAAATTTATACATGTTTCTGCAGGCGGAGTCATAGGCGAATCTGAATTTGGTTTATCAGATGAAACAAACCTTGCCACAAGCGAATCTCTAGACAATCTTTATTTTCGTAGCAAGCTCGAGTGTGACCAAATGATTACTGAGTTTCTTGAAACGCATTCTTTGGCAGTTACCACTATTTTACCGGGTTGGATGTTTGGTCCTTTTGACGCTGCGCCTACCAATGCAGGTCAGATTGTGCTTGATTTTTTAAATAAAAAACTGCCTGCTAGTTTTCAGGGTGGTGCTAATGTTGCCGATGCACGCGATGTTGCTAACGCTATGTTTGAAGCTGTGGGTTTGGGTGTTAGTGGTGAGCGGTATTTGGTTGCGGGGCCTTTTGTTTCGCTTCCTGAGTTACTTAAGCATTTAGAAACCGTCACGAGCGTTAAGGCGCCTCGCATGGTTTTACCTAAACGCTTAGCTTTAGGCGCAGCTTGGTTTTCTGAGCGACTCAACCCTAAAGGTAATTTGAGTGTTTCGGGGGTTAAAACGATGACTGAGCCTCAGAAGTTAAGTAGTGCTAAAGCTGAGAAGGTCCTTCATGCTAACTTTCGTCCTTTAGAACTAACCTTAAAAGATACGGTTGATTGGTTTAAAGCAAACGCTTACGTTTAACGTTTAATACTAAGCTGAATTATAAAGTCTTACAACATTTATAATTCCGACCTTGCCGACGTAGTCGAGACAGCTTTGGGGACTACGCTCTGACTCACTCAGTCTTATGACACGATTAAATCAGTTTAGTATAATTATTGCAGTTCCATGAAACATTGCACCCTTGGCTGAGTTGCTTTGTTTTTACTC
>CAYGTA010000307.1:0-5951 GCA_964352605.1 uncultured bacterium
GATTGCTAAACTTCTTTTCATAACCGCTTCGCTCTTGTGGCTCAAGGCTGTTCGGAACGTAATCAACTCTGTAAGAGTTTATGAAGTACCTTTTCGGACTTGGTATAAAAACAGATGTGCTAAGTTGATGGTGTGTTTTACTTGAAAGCTGCTATACCTCAAGAGATCTAGACTCGAGTTTTTTACCTTTAGCTTAAGTGCTTGAATTTCTACATCTGCTCATCTTTATTTTTGTTAGACTGCTTTTATGAGTACGCTTGCGAGCAGTAAATCTAAGCCTAGCACTAAACAGCTGTTGTCACTTTGGGATACGCTTAATAAGCCGCTTTACTGGTTTTATGAGCGGCATTTGTTTCAGAGGATTGTGACTGCGGGTAAGTTGCCTAACCATATTGGCATTATTATGGATGGTAATCGCCGTTATGCTAAAACGATTGGGCTTGATGTTAGAACGGGGCATAATTATGGTGCTAGTAAAGCTCGAGAAGTTTTAGATTGGTGCTTGGAGCTTGATATTCAGCATGTCACTTTGTGGGGCTTTAGTAGTGATAATAAAGGTCGTAAGCCTGAAGAAGTGAAGCATTTGCATAGTTTGTTTGCGCAGCAAGCCAGAGATTTACTTGCAGATGAACGCTTGCATAAAAATAAAGTCAAAGTACGTGTTATTGGCGATATTAATGATTTTCCTGATGATACTAAGCAAGCCCTTGCTGATATGGAGCAAGCGACTGAACATTATGATGGCATGTGTTTGAACATAGCGCTTGGTTATGGGGGCAGAGAAGAAATTGTTGATGCCATTAAGAGTTGCTTGCAAGATAAAGCTAAAGCGGGTACTAGTTTAGAAACCATTGCTGAGGCGTTATCGGTTGAAGATGTTCAAAAGTACTTGTATACCGCGGGAATGCCTGATCCTGATTTTGTAATTCGTACGAGTGGTGAGGTGCGCTTGTCTGGGTTTTTGTTATGGCAGACGGCTTATAGTGAATTTCATTTTTGTGATGCGTTTTGGCCTAGTTTTCGTAAGCTTGATTTTTTAAGGGCAATTCGCAGTTTTCAAGATCGTAATAGGCGTTTTGGTAAATAATTTGCTCACAGTGATAAATTCACAGAGGCTATTGTAATAATTGTGTAATGATTCAGCGTCAAACTTACGGATGGAGTTGCTAAATATGACGAAGTTTGTTGCAGTAATTATGGCTGGGGGCAAAGGTCAACGATTCTGGCCTTTATCAACTGAGAGTAGACCTAAGCAGTTTCTTGATTTGGAGCGCTGTGGTCGTAGTTTGTTACAAAGCACTTTTGATCGCTTGTTGCCTTTAACAGGTGGTGCCCAAAGTATTTTTGTAGCTACGGGTGCGAACTATACTGAACTTATAAAAGAACAGTTACCTGAACTTCCTGAAGAAAATCTTATTATTGAACCTGTAGGGCGAGATTCTGGAGCTGCTGTCGCTTATGCTAGCTTGGTTATTCAGGAGAAATTTGGCGACGCAATTATAGGTATTTTTTCAAGTGATCATCGTATTGGTAAACCAGATGCTTTTAGGGCAACGGTTGCCCAAGCCATTAACTTAGCAGATAAAACTAGAGGCTTAATAACAATTGGTATTGAACCAGATAGACCTGCCACAGGATACGGTTACATTCAAGCAGGTGGTGAAGTTGGTGACGGTTTTCATGTGCTTAAATTTGCTGAGAAGCCTAATCTTGAAAAAGCAAAGTCGTATATAGAAGAAGGCCACTTTTCTTGGAATGCTGGTATTTTTGTGTGGCATACTGAAGCTATTCTTTCTGAACTCGATGAATATGCGCCTTATTTAACGCAACCTTTGCGTGATGCTATGCAAGTAAAAGAAAATAAACAAGAGGCAATTGAAAGGGTTTTTCCTAGCCTTAAAAAAATAAGTATTGACTTTGCCGTGATGGAGCATACCCAAAAAGCCTATGTGGTTCCTGGGGATTTTGATTGGGATGACATTGGCGATTGGGTTGCCTTAGAGCGCTTATTAAGTCAAGATAAATCTGAAGATGCAACCAATACCGTCATTGGTCAGCATGTTGGTTTAGAAACTGACGGCAATATTATTTATACAGAAAACACAGATGATGTCATTGTTACTTTAGGCGTGAAAGATCTTGTTGTTGTTAAGCGAGGTAACACTATTTTGCTAATGCATAAAGATAAGGTGCAAGATATTAAGAAGCTCTTAGAAGATGATCGCATTACTGAATTGACGGTACTGTAAATGGACAAACTAGTATTTGGAACAGATGGCTGGCGGGACATTATTGGTGACAAGTTTACCTTTGAAAATGTAACTCGAGCTGCTCAAGCTTATGCGAATTACTTAAAGCGTGAGGGAGTTTTTAAAGTTCTGGTTGGTCATGATACACGTTTTAATGGGGATAGGTTTGCAATGTGTGCAGCGCAAGTCTTGGCTGCTAACGGTTTGCAGGTGCTTGTTTCAGAAAGTTACTTGCCGACGCCTGCCCTATCTTTTGCGGTTAAGCATCTTAAAGCTGGGGGTGGCATTATGTTGACAGCTTCGCATAATCCTCCTGCTTATCATGGCTTTAAGTTAAAGGGTCCTTATGGTGGCACGGCTACCCAAGCTATTTATCAGGAAGCTACTAAAGATGTTCCTAACATTGCGCCTGAAGATGTAAAGCCTTTTGATGCTAAGTTACACCCAATTGAGCGTTTTGATATAAGAGAAGCCTATTATGAAGCTTTAACCAAGTTGGTTGATGTAAATGCGATTGAAAATGTGCAAGGAGACATTATCCATGAAGCTATGGGTGGTGCAGGTACCGCGTGGCTAAGTGGATTCTTTGAGTATGCGGGCATTAAAAAAGAAATTACTGACTTTCATCCTCAGCCAGACCCTATGTTTTATGGTGTAAACCCTGAACCTATTGCTAATAACTTAGCTAAAGCTATGACCTATATGCAACCTAAAACTGAAGGTATTGTCTTAGCTACCGATGGCGATGCTGACCGTATAGGTGCTGTGGTGCCAGGTGGTAAGTTCTTTAACTCACATCAGATATACGCAGTTTTACTGCAAGTATTAAGCCAAAAGCAGGTACCGGGTAAAGTGGTTAAGACCTTTACGGTTTCTAGAGTTGTAGAGCGCTTAGCAGCCTTACGAGGCTATGATGTTGTAGAGACACCTGTTGGCTTTAAATATATTGTTGATGCCATGCTCGAGCTTGATGTGGTAATTGGTGGGGAAGAGTCTGGTGGTATTGGTGTTGCAGGGCATATTCCTGAGCGTGATGGTATTGCTAATAGCTTGCTACTGCTTGAAGCAATGGCCTTGTCAGGTAAGAGTATGTCTGAGTTGTTTGCTGAAATTGAGACTGAAGTAGGCTGGAAGCATGCTTATGATAGGCTTGATTTGCACTTAAGTGGTAATGAACTTAAAGATGCTGTCATGACTGCCTTAGAGTCACCGCCGAGTGTCATTGCGAATCGTAAGGTTGAGAGTGTTGAGCGTCTCGATGGGGTTAAGTTAAACTTGAGTGGTAATGCTTGGCTAATGTTCAGGGCAAGTGGAACGGAACCCGTTTTAAGAATTTATTGTGAAGCTGCGAGTGAAGAAGAAGTAAAGGCTATTCTTAGTGCAGCAGAAGTATTTGTGAATCAGGCTGATAAAGTTTTAGCTTAATTTAAAATCTTTCAGTCGTCTTTTTAGAGTATTGCTTGTTAGCTAAGCTTTGGAAAGGCGGCTTTTTTGTGTCTTCAAACCTGATGGTAATTTGTGTTGCCCCCACGGTTTGAAGAGTTTGAATGTTGCTTGCAGTTCCATGCGTCATTTTACCAGCGACTGAGTGAATTGCTTTTACTCGCCTAGAATTCAGGTACATCTTGTTCAGGGGCTTACACCATGGACCATTCGTGTAAATGTTACAGGTATCAATCGAGAATGTGTACCCTTAAGGCAATGGCAAACTTAGCTGAAAATAAATAGAAACACGCTATTTTATAGAACAGTTTGAAATGTAAAAAGCTTGTTACACTACGAAAAAGAAAAGAGGCAAATAATGATAGTCGTTACCGGCTCGAGTGGCAAAGCAGGCAAAGCCATAATTAAAGACCTAGTTGATCATGGTTACCAAACCCTTGGTGTAGACTTACACCCTAACCCTGATAGATCAACCCAGTACCTGCAAGCAGATCTAAGGCAACTAGGTGATTGCTACGAGGTACTAAAAAATGCCAGCACAGTCATACACATGGCAAACATACCCGCACCCGGCATACACCCAGAAGCCAAAACGTTCGTAGACAACACAAGTATGAACTACAATATTTTTCAAGCAGCCACAGACCTCAAACTCGAGCGTGTCATTTGGGCGAGTAGTGAAACAACTTTGGGGTTACCTTTTGACACGCCACCTCAGTATGCACCCGTAGATGAACATCACTTTCCGCACCCAGAAAGCAGCTACGCACTCTCAAAAGTAGTTACGGAACAAATGGCAGAACAGTTCAGTCGCTGGTCAGGTATACCGTTTATAGGTTTCCGTTTGTCAAACATACTGAACCCAGAGAGATACAAAACCTTTCCTGAAGGCTGCTGGAAAGATGCTCAAGAACGCAAATGGAACTTATGGGGCTATATAGATGACCGTGATGTGGCAGGTGTTTGCCGAGCAAGCTTAACTGCAAACGTTACAGGTTCAAATAATTACATTATTGCTGCTAATGATACGGTTATGAATAGACCCTCAAAAGACCTGATGCAAGAAGTCTTCCCGAATGTTGCTTTAAAGCCACTCGAGCATGAATACGCTACTTTGCTTGCAAATAAAAAAGCAAAAGACGAACTCAATTTTAACCCAATTCATAGTTGGAGAGACACACTAGACTCATAAATATTTTTTTAAGACCTAAAGTATGAACATAGACTGAGTCTTTGCCTAAAAAACAAGACGATAGGATTCTAAAAAATAATTAAAAAACGTTTTTGGAAAGGTTTAAGTTAAAACTAAGAAGGCACAAAAAAAGCCGCTTGATTAGCGACTGATAAATAATAGTATAGCAGAATATAAGATATTCGTCAAGACTATGCATAAAAAACGGGCTATGCAAGCAAAAACTAGCCCTAAACTGCACCTAAAATAAGGAAGAACATTATGAATACCAGACCCAGCTACGAAGCAAACCCTAATCGTTACGACAACATGCTTTATAATCGAACAGGCAAAAGTGGCCTAAAACTACCTGCAGTTTCACTAGGATTATGGCAAAACTTTGGCACCAGCCAAGTTCAAGAAAACGCTAGAAATATGCTAAGAACCGCCTTTGATAATGGCATAACTCACTTTGACTTAGCCAATAACTACGGCCCACCCTACGGCAGTGCCGAAGAAACCTTCGGGCAGATATACAGCCAAGACTTCAAACCCTACCGAGATGAACTCATACTTAGTAGCAAAGCAGGCTACGACATGTGGCCCGGCCCTTACGGAAACTACGGCTCACGTAAATACCTACTCTCAAGCCTAAACCAAAGCCTCAAACGTATGAAAGTCGACTATGTAGATATCTTCTACCATCACCGACCTGACCCAGAAACCCCCCTAGAAGAAACCATGGGTGCACTTGCCAGTGCCGTGCAGCAAGGCAAAGCACTCTACGCAGGTATATCTAACTACAAACCAAAACAAGCCAAAGAAGCCGCTATCATTCTAAAAAGCCTAGGCGTACCCCTACTCATACACCAACCCAGCTACTCCATGTTTAACCGCTGGATAGAAGAGGAAGGACTGTTAGACACGCTAGAAGAATCAGGAACCGGCAGCATAGTCTTCTCACCCTTAGCGCAAGGCTTACTCACCAACAAATACCTAAACGGGATACCCGAAAACTCACGCATGACACGCAAAGGCTCACTCAAAGAAACAGCCCTGACCCCCCAAAGACTCGAGCAGCTCAAACA
>CAYGTA010000308.1:0-5908 GCA_964352605.1 uncultured bacterium
TTCATGGCATGGGCGTTAAGGAGTCAGGTCTTGAAGTGCTGGCTGATGAAGCTTCATTTCAAGTTTTTTCTAACTCGAGTTTGGCTACTTGGCAGGCGAAAGCGCCTGAACCGTATCGTTTATTACCGTATGGTTTTACGGTTGCTAAAGCTAGTGATGCTAGTGCGAGTTTAGGTTACTTGACAGCTTCTTTCAAATTACCTTTAAGTGCTTCTGAAAGCGTGCCAGAATTTAGTATTTATCTTATGCCTGCGCCTTTAGGTCAAGCTCAGGTGACTGAGAGTTTAGAGGAGCAAGGAAGCATGCAGGCTGCTGAGCGAGCTGCTTTAGCTAAGGCAAGCTTAATGGTTTTGGGTAACAGCCCAAGTCAGGCAAGTGAGCGTTTTTGTAGCGTTAAGCTTAATTTAGAGAGTGCCGCTAGTTACTTAGTCAATGAGCCTAACTGCCGCCCTGTAGACACGGTTGATTCCTTTACCGATGAGCAAGATGGCAATGTTTCTAAAGGCAATTTGAGTTTACGTGAGGCTTTAGCAAGGGCGCATGACGGAAGTTTAATAAAGTTTAGTGAAGCAAGCCCTATTTTGCTTGACGCTTCTTTAGGGTCTTTAAAGCTAAATGCTTCGGTTACGATTGACGCTTCTGAACATCCACAAGCTTTGGTTTTAAATGCTCAGTCAGAGATGCCTATTTTTAGTTTGGCTTCAGGCATAAATGCAAGCCTAAATCATCTTCATTTTCAAAATGGCAAGTCTAAAGATACCGGTGGTGCTTTTAGCATTCCTGAAGGCGCGAAGCTTCAAATTAGTAATAGTAGCTTCACAGGCAATAACGCTGAAGCAGATGGGGGTGCTATTTTTAATAACGGGACACTCGAGCTTTCCAAGTCATCTTTTGCTCAGAACTTTAGTAGTGAAGATGGGGGTGCTGTTGCAAATTTGGCTACTTTAAAGGTAGAGCAAACGTATTTCTTTACGAATGTAGCTATGGGTGCTGGAGGAGCTGTGTTTAACGCGAGTACCGAGTTGAATTCAATTTTGAATAGTCAGCTTAGTAGTAATCAGGCTGATTATGGCGGGGCTATCTTTAATCGTTACGGTAATTTGGAGTTACGTTTTAATAGCATTTATGCGAATAGGGCGATTCGTGAGGGGGGTGGGCTTTACATAAACGCTCTAGATAGTCAGTTAGCGTTGCATGGCAATCTTATTGCGCATAATCGTGATGCGGCTCAAGAACTCATGCAAGATGTTTGGGTGAATGGTGATGATAATCCGTTTAGTAGTAGCTACAATTTTGTTGGCATGGTTGATAACAAAGGCTTTTTAACACCCACTGAAACAACGAATCTGCATAACCAAGTGGGTTTAAGTTTAAGCACGTATCTAAACCCGGAAGTTACTTGGTCAGAGGAAAGCAGTCAAGCTAATCCTGTTGAGCCACAAGCTTCTAGTTTGTTAGTTAATGCTATTCCGTTAGCTACTTTGGGTTGTGGTGAAAGCGTTCAAATGGACATTATTGGAAGTCAACGCCCCGCAGCAGGTGCTTGTGACATTGGTGCTTATGAGCTTAAGCAGTAGCATGTTTATAAAACCCTAGCTGGAATTACTCAAGATAATGTAGATTTTGGCAAGTTATAGCGGCTTTCAAGTAAAACACACCATCAACTTAGTTCATCTGTTTTTACTCAGCTAGTTCGACAATGAAAACAATGCAAGCGTTTTTATTGCAAAAGGCTATAAATTCAAGCCATTAAGGCGCTAGTTCAAGAAGCCTTGTAAATTAGCGCCTTTTCACTTCGCTTAGTGGTAAGGCACGTCGTAGCTTTGCTCAGTCTGAAGGTTTTTAAAAGAAAAGACTGAAATCTGTTTGGCATAAGCATCATCCATCATTTTATAAAAGTAAACATTCATTATGAGCAACATGGCTATTTCATCATTTATATCTTCTTGCAGTATTTCATAATCAACTGGGCAACTAGCAGCAAGGGGTTTTTCAGGAAACCAAAAACGAACAGCATCTTGCTGAGCAGTTGTATTTTCTATGTAATGAACAAAAAGATCATCCTTAATTCTTGAGTTTTTAGGCGGGTAAGGATGCACAACATCATCAGGATCACCTACCTCGGCTGTAGCGCCTTCATAATGGTTAAAATCAATCATAGATTTTTCCTTCTTTTACTAAACTACTTCAATTATGTCATAAGTCTTAGCGATTCAGAGCGTAGTCTCCAAACCTGTCTCGACTACGTTGGCAAGATCAGAATTATACAGACCCACCACAATTAGAATTTAGCTTAGTATTAAGTTTCACTTTCAAGCAACCCTTCTATTTGTTGTGCCAAATAAAGTTGCGCTAGGGTTTCTGGTTTACTTAAAGGTTTATTTATAAGGCTTTCTATTTTACTTAAACGGTAACGCAGCGTATTTACATGTATATTCAAACGATCTGAAAGCTGCCCTAAATCATTTGGATTAGCCAAATAAGCTTCTAAGGTAGTCCAGAGTTTAGCTGACTTATCTTTTTCTTTAAGCTTACCAATAAGTTGCATTTGAAGTGCCTGCAAGTTAGCTTTAGACTGCTGCTGCAAGGTCCAGTGAATAGGGTTTAAATCTTCAAAGCTCGAGTATCCTGCTTGACTTAGTGCATCTGCTGCTAACATGGCTTGCTGATAGGGTGTATGCAAATCTTGGTAACTGTTAAAGACCAAACTCGAGCCTAGTTGGCTTGGGTTTAGAGCTTCATATAGGCTTTGGTGTTGCTTGTTGTTGGCACTATTTATGACCCAAGTTATGTGGGTTTCGCGTTGACTACTTAAATAAGGAATAGCGTTACTGCTTAGGTAGCTGTCGCCTTGTTGTTGCAAGGTATCAAGGTAGTCTTTTTGTCTACTGACTCGTTGTTGTGTGTAGGTAGTTTTGGCAATCATGACGCTAAACCCTATGCCGGTATCAAAGCCGTAACTGGCTAAACGTAAAGCTAAGTCATGTGGTTCGCCTTGCAACCATTCGTTAAAGAGGGCTTCTTTTTGGCTGTTGTTGGTTTGTATGCGTAGTTGTTTTTGTAAAAAGATGATGCCTAGTAGGTGCTTAACGTTGGTCATGAGGGCTAAGTGCATATCGTTTAGATGCGTCACAATAAGACTGGCTTGTTTTTCATTCTTTAGGCTGATATGAAAAACCCATAGGCTTTGATTAAAACGTTCGTGCTTTCCTTCTGCAAGTTGACTAGCTTTTTGATTCAGGTTAATAATGCCTGCTTGTGACAAGACAGTACCCCACGTACTGTAAAGCACAAAATTTGCCCTTGTTAGCTTGTGGAGTTTTTCTAGCAAATCTCGTTCTGGCTTGGGGCTTTCGAGTGTTTCAAGTAAGTAATTTTGTAGATTTGTAGCGCTAATTAACGCAGTTTCTTGCAGCAAAGCCTTCATGGCTTCTTCGCGTACACGCTCTAGCCGAGTTGAAGCAGGCATAGCTACAAGTGTCGTTTTGTGTTTCTCGCACAAACTAAGCGCTTCTTGCGCTAACGCTTGACTATCTAAAAGACAAATCACAGCGCACGGGTTTTGTTTTAAAGCAGCACTAAGATGCTTAGGGTCAGCTACAATAACTAAACTCCTAGCCAGCACAAAGGTTTCAGGCTGCTCAAACACACTCAGGGTATGAAAAGAAAGCTCAGCATTACCATACAAAAGCTGAAGCTGAAGGCTCGAGTGTTTTAAGAGGGTCTTAAGGGTTGGCATAATTTGTAAGTTACGACAAATTATACTTTATTTATTGTTTTTTTCTACCATTGCATTGAAATAGTGAATCCTTTAAGCTTTGAGTATCAGTCATAAATAAGCAGCAAACACCTTCTTAAACCCTAAATCACAGGGAAGCTCGAGTGTTTAAGTTGCTTTATAGCGTAAGGAAGGAAAGAATAATGCCAGCAAGAACAGGAAAACAATTTTTAGAGGGCCTACGTAAAAACCCGCCCAATATTTACATTGATGGTGAAAAAATAGAAGACCCAACTACCCATCCGTTTACCAAAAATGGCGCAAATTCTATTGCTTATCTGTATGACTTGCAGCACAAAAAAGAGCTTCGTGACATCATGACTTATGAAAGCCCCACAACTGGCGATAGGGTTGGTATGAGCTTTTTAGAAACCAAAACCATTGAAGATTTAGAGCGTCGTGCCAAAATGCATAAAGTCTGGGCAGATGCTGCACTTGGCTTTTTAGGGCGCGCACCTGACTATATGAATAACAATCTTATGGCGGCAGCTCGAGCAGCAGATTACTTTGCGCAAAATGACCCTCGTTTTGGTGACAATATGCGTAATTACTACGAGTACGTTCGTGAAAACGACTTGGTTCTTACCCATGCACTCACTAACCCTCAGGTGAATAGAACTGCCCGAGCAGATCAGCATGATGACCCTTATATTGCTATGGGTTTGGTTGAAGAAACCCCCGAAGGTATTGTTGTACGGGGTGCCCGCATGATGGCAACGCTACCCATTGCTGATGAAATCTTAATTTTCCCTTCAACAGTTCTTAAAGAACAAGAAGAATTAAGACGCTACGCTTTGGCCTTTGCTTTACCTACCAACACGGCCGGGCTTAGCTTTCAGTGCCGTGAACCCCTAGATACAGGGCGTTCTCATGAAGACCACCCTTTAGGGTCTCGTTTTGAAGAGTACGACGCTATGGTTTTCTTTGATGATGTCTTAGTACCATGGGACCGTGTTTTCTTAATGAATGATGTTGCCTTAGCGAACCGGGCTTACGGTGAAACAGGCGCGGTGTACCAAATGGCTCATCAAGTCATAAATGTCAAAATAGCCAAAACAGAAGCCTTTTTAGGTGTTGCTTCAGCCATTGTAGAAATGATTGGCAGTGCACAGTTTCAGCATGTGCAACAAAAAGTAGCTGAAATTATTTTAACGCTAGAAACCCTCAAAGCCTTAAAACTATCTTCAGAGCAAAATGCTTACCTTGATAAGTACGGAACCATGACACCTGCCAAAGAACCCATAAATGTAGCACGTAACCTCTACCCGCAACTCTACCCACGCATGGTTGAAATCATTCAACTTTTGGGTGCTAGTGGCATGATAATGATACCCACCGAAAAAGACCGTAAAGGCCCCAAAGCCAAAGAAATAAACAAATTTTTACAAGCCAGAAACGGCTCGAGTGATGATCGTATTAAACTCTTTAGGTTAGCTTGGGATATGACTTTATCAAGCTTTGGTGCAAGGCAAAATTTGTATGAGAAGTTTTTCTTTGGTGACCCGGTAAGAACCCAGTGCGCGCTTTATGAGAGCTATAACAAGCAGCCTTACATAGATAAAATAAATGATTTTTTAGCTATGGGTAATACCGAGTTTGCTGACCTAGAGAGGCAAAAGGCAATCCCTGCAGATTAATTGCATTGTGCTTAATTTTGCTAAGGCACAGGTTCTTTAACAATGTGTGCCTTAGCTTTTTTTAATGCCCTGCAGAAACCCTAATGATTGCTAGATTGCGCCCATAAGTTAATATCTGCATCTTGAGCATAAAGATCTATTTCTTTTAACTCTTCATCACTAAAATTCAAGTTATTTAAAGCAGCAACATTATCTTCAAGTTGCGCCACACTACTAGCGCCAATAAGGGCTGTAGTTACCCGCTCATCACGCAAAACCCAAGCAAGCGCTAACTGCGCTAAACTCTGCCCCCGCTTCTCAGCAATGTCATTAAGGGCACGCACTCGAGTTAGCTTATCTTCACTTAAGAATTCTTCCTTAAAGCTACCTGCTTTGTTTACTCTGGAGTCTTCGGGGGTTCCTTTTAGGTATTTGTTGGTGAGTAGTCCTTGCGCTAGGGGTGAAAAAGGAATGCAGCCCACCCCTTCTTCATGAAGCGCATCAAGCAAGTCAA
>CAYGTA010000309.1:0-5868 GCA_964352605.1 uncultured bacterium
TGCGACATTTATAATTCAGCTTAGTATTAAACGTGGTCTTGGACCATTGAAACAGCTAGCAAGTCCGAAAGGAACGAACTAAACTCTAAGGCAGTTTATGAACTGTATTTTCGGACTTAGTATAACTTTGCTAATTCGTTTTTTAATGTTTAGCATCCCACCTAAGATTTGTTTTCTGAATGCCCTCACTACTAACTGTGTTTAGCACTTCACAAGCACATTCTTTAGTTACAGGATGCCGCCACTCTGGTGCAATTTCACATAAGGGTACCAAAACAAAAGCACGCTCCATCATGCGTGGATGAGGCAACACTAAATCTACCCTATCAACCACTTCATCACCCAATACCAGCAAATCTAAATCAAGCGTTCTCGCATCCCACCGAATACGCCTTTCCCGACCAAACAAAGCCTCAATAACATGCAAACGCTTAAGCAAATCAAACGCTCGAGTATCTTCTGAAATTTCTAGCAAAATAACTGCATTAAGAAACTTAGCTTGGCCTTCAGGGCCGCCCACAGGCAACGTTTCATAAAGACTCGAGCGTGCCTTTAGGGTGCCGAGTTTGCTTAATGCTTGGGCAGCTTTGCGTAGGGTATCTAAAGAATCTCCTAGGTTGCTGCCTAGGGCAATAAGGGCAGTTTTAGCGGCTACGGTCAACCTCCACATAAACATCTCTTACCACGCCAGGTAGGGGTGCATGGGGTTTATGTACTCTGGTTATAACGCGTTGCACTTTTCTTTGCTCAGTGAGTATTTTCTTGGCTATGGCTTGCGCTAAACTTTCAATAAGGTCAAAGCGTTCTTGGGTCACTTGAGCTTTTATGAGCTCATAGACTTTACTGTAATCAACAGTTGCCTCATGGTTATCTTCTTCAGGGAAGATGACAAACAGTTCTACATCTACGATGAATCTTGCGCCTAATTTAGCTTCTTCAGGAAAAACGCCATGAAAGCCATGGAACTCTAGGCCGTGCAACACTATTTTATCAAACTTGTTCATAAAGCGCCTCCGCTACTTTTAAGGCTTGAGCGTGCATAGCTACATTATGCACACGTAGCATAGCAGCACCTTGCCTAGCAGCCTCTAAATGCAGCACCAAAGACCCTGCATCACGGTCACTTGCCTTTGGCACAGAGGCTAGTTTATCTATAGTCTTTTTGCGAGAAGCACCCAGCATTACAGGATAAGCCGTCGTTGTAAAGGCTTCAAACAGCCTTATAATTTCTAGATTATGCTCGAGTGTTTTTCCAAAGCCAAAGCCCGGGTCAAGCATTACGCTCGGAATACCTGTCTGCAATGCCAACCTAGCTTGCTCAAGCAGATAGCTTTTTACATCACGAATTACATCATCATAGTGAGGGTTTAAATGCATGGTTCTAGGTTCACCTTGCATATGCATAATAATGGCGGGCACACCCTGCTCAGCACAAACTTGACGTAACTCAGCATTCCTTAAGCCCGTAACATCATTAACCATATGCGCACCCGCTTTTAGAGCAGCAGTTGCCACTTCAGCTTTAGACGTATCAATACTAATAATTGCATTCTCTAATTTTAAATTTGAAATAACTGGCAAAACCCTATCAATTTCCTCTACTACCGAAACAGGTTCAGCGCCCGGTCTGCTTGATTCACCGCCCACATCTATAAGCAAAGCACCCTCTGCCAACATCGCCTTCGCCTGAGCTAAAGCAAGCTCGACTGTGTTGTAGCTACCCCCATCACTAAAACTATCTGGCGTTACATTAAGAATGCCCATAAGCGCCGTCCCTCGCCACTCGAGTTCGTAACCCTCAGTTGTTTTCTTAGCATTCGGAATAGCCTTATGAGATAAAAGTTTGTGCATACGTCAACTCTATCTTAGGTTACTTCAATAATGATAAGAGTAGTAAAAAAATTGGAAGATTGGAAGATTAAAACCTTCTTTCCAGTTTCCACTCATTGTTCGGTTCTTATTAGTTTTCTCCTCATTAAAACGCCTTGCTTGTTACTCTTTTGATTTCTTAAGCTTTTCTGAATGTATTAGGTAGCTATCTTACGGGATGATTCACACATAGGGGCTACCCTTTTGTCTAGGTATAGCTTAGTGCTTGCAGAAAGGTGGTTTTTGATTTATGTTGTCAGCATCATTACGTGAAACCATTTACTCCTCTGTCAACCTTGCGCGTGAGCGTAGGCATGAATATGTTGCTTTAGAGCACTTATTATTCTCTTTATTATCAGACCCAAATGCGGGGCCAATCTTAAAAAAATATATTGAAGTTGCGGGTCTTGAAACCGAACTTCTGCTCATGCTTGACGCTATTGAGCAAATTCCTGAAGATTTAGAAGATGTTTTTGAAGTAGAAACCACTGCGACCATTTCGTTTGAAAGGGTCGTTCAGCGAGCTGAATACCAAATGCAGGCAGCTGGTAGAAGTGAAGCGCATGGTGGTAATGTTTTGGCTGCTATTTTTGATGAACCCATGACGCAAGCTTGCATGTTGTTAGAGCGTTATGGTCTTAAAAAAATCGATGTAACCTCTGCCTTAGCAAACGGTTTAGCGATTGATACTAAAACAGTTAAATCTGAACCAAGTGAAGACTTTCCAAATGGTGAAGCTGGTGACGATGTTGATGTTGCTCAAAACCCTTTAGAGGCGTACTGTCAGAATTTAACAGATGAAGCTAAAGCAGGCAAGCTTGACCCTATGATTGGTCGAGATGCTGAACTTACCCGCACCATGCAAATTTTAGCGAGACGCCAAAAAAATAACCCTCTCTTGGTGGGTGACCCTGGCGTGGGTAAAACCGCCATTGTTGAAGGTTTAGCGCAGCGTGTTGTTTCAGGAGATGTCCCTGATATCTTAAAAGGTGGTCAGGTCTACGCACTTGACATGGGTAGTTTATTGGCAGGCACACGCTACCGAGGTGACTTTGAAGAGCGACTCAAAGCAGTCCTCAAAGAACTCGAGTCTGAATCTAATGCCATGTTGTTTATTGATGAGATTCATACGGTGGTGGGTGCTGGCGCGGTATCTGGTGGCGCGATGGATGCGAGTAACATGCTTAAGCCTGCCCTTGCTAAGGGGTTAAAAACCATTGGGGCAACCACTTATCAAGAGTACAAAATTATTGAAAAAGACAGGGCTTTGTATAGAAGGTTTCAGAAGATTGATGTGGCTGAACCTTCTCATGAAGATACCGTCAAAATTCTTAAAGGCTTGAAGTCACGCTTTGAAGATCACCATAAGCTTAGTTACACAGACGCTGCGTTAGAAGTTGCAGCAGAACTGGCAGCTAGGCATTTGTCAGATAGGCGTTTACCTGATAGTGCTATTGATGTTTTAGATGAAGCAGGTGCATCGCAAGCGCTTCTGGCAAAAAACAAACGCAAGAAGCGTATTGGTGTTAATGATGTCGAAGCGACCGTGGCTCGCATGGCTCGCATCCCACCTAAAGCTGTTTCTAGTGATGATAGAGGCAAACTCGAGTCTTTAGAGCTTGACCTTTCAGAACTTGTTTTTGGTCAAGAGAAGGCTGTTAAAGAAGTAGCGAGCGCCATTAAGTTAGCACGCAGTGGCTTGCGTGACCCCAATAAACCCATTGGTAACTTTTTGTTTGCTGGCCCTACTGGAGTGGGTAAAACCGAGCTTTCTAAGCAGTTAGCTGATCACCTAGGCATAGCTTTTTTGCGTTTTGATATGAGTGAATACATGGAGAAGCACACCGTTTCTCGCCTTATTGGTGCGCCTCCCGGTTATGTTGGTTTTGACCAAGGTGGTCTCTTAACCGACGCCATAAGTCAAAACCCGCATGCAGTCTTACTGCTGGATGAAATAGAAAAAGCGCATCCTGACTTGTTTAACATTCTTTTACAAGTCATGGATTACGGTAAACTCACTGACCATAACGGCAAGCAAATTGATTTTCGTAGCGTCATTGTCATAATGACAACAAACGCAGGTGCAGCCGAAGCAACCCAAAATGCCATAGGCTTTACCGACGGAACTAGAGCGCATGAAGCAGAAGCTGCTATTAAGCGTGTCTTTACGCCTGAATTTAGAAACCGTCTAGATGCAATCGTGCCGTTTGCACCGCTAGCTAAAGAAACCATGTTATCTATTGTTGATAAGTTTATTAAAGAATTAAGTGCCCAACTGGCAGACAAAAAAGTAACACTCGAGCTTACTCAAAGTGCCAAAGCGTGGCTTGCTGATAAAGGCTTCGACCCGCTTTACGGTGCAAGGCCTTTAGCTAGAGTTATACAGGATGATGTCAAGAAACCTCTTGCTGAAGCACTCCTTTTTGGAGAACTAAAAAATGGAGGAACAGCCAAGCTAAGCGTGAAAGACAAGAGCTTAGTCTTAAATTACACGCCTTCTTAAAACAATAAGCAACAAAAGAAACTCGAGCTAATCAAATGTGAAAGCTCGAGTTTCTTTTGTTGTGTTTTTTTTCTACGTTGATGCATTTATGCTGTACATAAGCGCTATTTTTGGTCTAATCGCTTATAAATATGCATTTTCAGCTTAACAGTAACAAGTTTTTAAGTACCATGTGGCATGCTGTTAAGGAAAATAATAGCATTTGCCTGATTTTACTTATTAATAATGACATTTTTACTTTTTTTTGTGTAAAACACACGATTTGTGACCAACGCTTTGACTTTTTTGCCAAACCATGATAATTTCAGGGTTGCATTGCATAGTGTTTTTAGTAAGCTATGCAAGAATCTCTCTAGGATTTACGGAAAGGTTATCTCATGGCAAAAGTTAAACTTGGTTACGTCTGGCTTGACGGCTATACCCCAGAACCTAGCATGCGTCACAAAACCAAAGTTATTGATCATGATGGCGAAGTCACCCTAGCTGACTGCCCCGAATGGTCATTTGATGGTAGCTCAACCCAACAAGCAGAAGGTAGCTCATCTGACTGCCTCCTCAACCCAGTAAGAATCATTGCTGACCCCGACAGAAACAATGCTTACCTTGTCATGGCAGAAGTTCTTAATGCTGACGGTAGTGTGCATAACTCAAACGTACGTGGCAGCTTCGAAGATGATGACGATGTTTGGTTTGGTTTAGAGCAAGAGTATTTCTTAATGGCTGACGGTCTTCCTTTAGGCTTCCCGTCAGGCGGCTACCCTGCTCCTCAAGGCCCTTACTACTGCGCCGTAGGTGCAGGCAATGTATCAGGTCGTGAAATCGTAGAAGAACATTTAGACATTTGTTTAGCTGCTGGTCTTAACATTACAGGTACAAACGCTGAAGTAGCCATGGGCCAATGGGAGTACCAGCTCTTCGCTAAAGGTGCAAAACGTGCAGGTGATGATGCATGGTTAGCACGCTACCTACTTGTTCGTACTGCAGAAAAATACGGCGTTACTGTAAACATGGCTCCTAAGCCTATCAAAGGTGACTGGAACGGTAGCGGTCAGCACGCTAACTTCTCAAACACAGCCATTCGTGAGCAAGGTGGAGAAGAACTCGTTAAGAAAATCATGGCTAGCTTCGAGCGTCGTCACCAAATCCATATTGCGGCTTATGGTTCAGATAATGATCAGCGTCTTACAGGTCTTCATGAAACCCAATCTATTGATACTTTCAGTTACGGCGTAAGTGACCGTGGTGCTAGTATTCGTATTCCTGTAGCAACTGCAAACAATGGTTACAAAGGCTACTTAGAAGATCGTCGTCCTGCCGCAAACGCAGACCCTTACCAAATTGTTAAATCAATAACTGTTGCTCTACGCGAAGCGTAAAAACTGTAAATAGTCAATTAAGCTTGCTTCTAATTTTGAAGCAAGCTTAATTTTTGTAGCTATAGTGCTTATACTATTTCCGTTTACTTTATTAATAAAGTAAACGCGATCTTGGATCGT
>CAYGTA010000310.1:0-5861 GCA_964352605.1 uncultured bacterium
CCTTGAATCAGATGATATCGGAACGCCTTGAATCATTGAAACCAAAGCACTAAGCGAACAGCTTAGGTTTATCGTGAAATTGCTGTAGGTTTGAGATAACGTGCAAACAAAAAAGGACTCAGTCTAAACTGAGCCCTTTTTGAATTAGGTTTTAAAAAAGTCTAATTACCTTGGGGTGCTTTGTTAATAATAGGAACGTAGTTATCAAGATACTCAATAACACCCTCACTACTTATAGTTGCAATAGGACGAATAATTTCCTCTTTAAAACTAGGTCTAGTAGCAGCTGTAACAAGAGGACCAGACTCAACCTCAACCGCAACACGAAGCTCGAGTCCTTCTATACCTGCAAAAGTCTCACCTAACGCAAAGGTAATACCAATTGCAGGAATATTTGAGTTAGAGCCACCCCTAAAAATGCCTGTGCGACTAGGGTCATCACTATCACCTTGGTTAAATGTAACTACTGCAACCGCGCCAGCAGCTTCTGCATTGGCTACTTTATCTACAAAAGGACAAGTGCCACGCTGAAGGAGTGCAATGTTACCTGCGGTAAAGCCAGCAAAATCTTCAGCTTCACAACCTGAAGTGCTAGCTCTAGGTGGAACTAAGTTAATATCTACAGCTTCTACAGTTGCTGTTACATCACCTTCAACAGAGCCACCAAAGATTATGAAGTCTTCAGATTGGGTGTAACTAACTTGTTCAGGATTTACTTGTTCTAAAGTACCAATTTCTCTTGTTAATTCGTAATCTTGATCTACAGCTTCTGAATCAACATTTACTACGTAACCTATGTCTCCTAAACTAGCTGCAGTCATTCTTGATAAGAGTTCTGCGCCACCTGCATAGGGTGTCATAAGTTCATTGTTAAAGACAAGTTCACGCCAGTGACCATTGTAGTTGCCAGGGCCACCTGTGTTGGCAATAGGTACAGTCGTTTCGGTTGCACCTGTAAGTGTAGAGTACTCAGTGACAGCAAGCTCACCTGTAAAACCAGGGTCATAATCAGGGTTAGGAAGGCCTGGTGATACGGTGGGTGGGTCAGAAGCAATATAATTGTCATCTACATTACCTGTCGTTTCCCAGAGGGTACCAATACCAATAACGTGACCCATTTCATGCACAATGACATCTTCGTATTGTTGGGGATCGTTAAAGAAGCCACCTTCACCAAATTCACCAATCTCAAATTGCATAAGACCAACGACAGGAAGGAAAGGATTAGCAGCATCTTCTGTACGAATAAAGACAGGACCGGCACTGCCGAGAGGGCCATTAAGCTCAGCAAAACGTGCCAAAATAACAACGTCATCTACAGTGCCTGTAATCTCGCCCACACCAGGGAAAATGAGCTCTGAAGGTAACACAAAGTCTTCGACATCAGAAATGTCTTCAGTAATTATGCCAGCCCAACGCTCAGCCGCTTTAATAAAGACGTTCTTCTGTTCATCGCTCAAGCTAGCTGTAATTTCATCAGGAGAAAAAATGACTGTGATATTGAATTGGCTAGGGTCGCTCTCAGGTAATTCAATCGGTGGTGGTGGGGGTGCAGCACCCGCTGAAATGGTCGTGGTAAATGCGCCAACATGATAGGGCTCGCTTACAGCAGCTGAACCAAATGCTGTTGTTACCAAGATATAAGTTTGAGCAGGGTCTAGAACTGCAACAATACGTGAACTACCTGTTTCAGTCTCAGCATCAAAAAAGGTCGGGTAATCATCATTTTGAGCAACTAAATTTGCAGTGGGATTAGCAGGGTCAAAGCTAGCTTCATAAAGTAAAAGGTAGCCATCATAGTTTTGCGCACTAAAAATAGCATAGCGATCTAGAGTGCTAACACTAAAGCTTTGCTCACTGTAAAAAACAGTTCTTTCTTCATCAGTTAAGCCACTACCATCATCTGGCCTAACAAAGCTTAGTGAACTTTCGCTTATGCTACCTGTATAGATTTCTTGACCATCTTCACTAAACTTAGGGTCTCTAGCATAATAAGCACTTTCATCTCTAAGTCCATCATAGTCAGAAATAGTAACGCCAGGTTCGCCTAGATTATTAGCCGTCAAGATAGTACCGTTTGAACCATAAATAAAAGAGCCACCACCAGCAGTAATAAAAGGATGGCTAGTCTCTAAATTTAATGAACCAAAACTACCGTCACTAAACAAAACTGTTGTGTAGGGTTCACCCAAATAGACTTCAGAAACAAGAACCGCATCGCCAGCATAGGTCATGCTAGGTGCACTCAAGGCATTAACGCCAGGGTCAGCATAAGCAAAAAAGACACCCTCAGGTGTAAAAGAAAGAATGACTGGAAAGTCAACCTCTAAAGCTTCTAAACCCTCAGTAACAATAACTGCAAAACTATTACCATCACCACTTGCGCTCGGCTCGAGTAGCTTGAGAGGAGGAATGCCTTCACCTAAAGAAAAGTCAATAGGTGAAATAGTAGATTTACCTTCTTGTATAGAAGCTGCAATGGCTGTGGTTTGGCCTGCACTACCTAGGCCTTGCCATAAAATACTATCGCCACTTAGAGACATAGAAACATTTGTTTCATGACTTTCGTTATCGGTTAAGCGTGAAAGAACCCCTTGATTAGCTTCACTACCACGTTCATTGTAGACAAAGACTTCTAGGGTTTCACCTTGAAGAGCAGTAAAAACAACATATTTTCCGTCTGAACTTATCGCGACAGATTCAGGTTTTGCAGCACCTTCATAAATAGTGCTTTTGCTACCCGTAGCCATATCAACACGAATAATCTTTGAACTTTCAGGACTTTCTTCGCTTGCTGAAATGCGCTGAATAAAAGCAGCAAAACCTGAACTCTCAGGAAAACTACCTTGGGTAGTTAACGAACTAGTGCTTAGATTAGAAGGGGCGTACCACTGCTCAGTTGAAAGCTGAAAAGAAGCTAAGCCATTGCTTTTACTAGGTAGATCTGCAAGACCAAAATCTAAATTAGATGCTGTTAACGCTTCAGCCTCAACAGGTTCGGCTTCAGGAATAAGAACAGCGGAGCTTAAAGCTTCATCACCAATAGGGAGTGTGGGTAGTATTTCTGGAGTGTCAGTCTCGTCTGAACTGAGATTACAGCCTCCCAAAATAAAGAGTAATAACAAGATGCCAATGAACTTCCTCTTCATGCATATCCTCCTGAAAATGCGCCGAACGTTCTGTTAAACGAATTGCCTGTGAGATTTTTAACAGAGCTCGAGTTTAACATTAATATTATTTCTCAATGCAATCAAAACCGCATTTAAACGTTGTTTTGAAAGAAAAATGCTTACTAAGATTATGATTATGCAGCTTATCAGGCATACTTATTTTTATTTAAAAGCATTCAAGATAAAGAGCTGAGTTTCAGAAAAACTCGAGTATTTTGGATTTATGCCCTTAAGATGGTTTTATGATTTCTGCGACTATGCTAAACTTGGCTTTATGTTGAAGATTGCTTTTTTGCTTTCAACTCAGTTCCAGCGACAGACCTTGTACTAATTTTTAGGTTTGTTCTTTTTTATTTCACGTACAATTAGACTGTTTTGTTAAGCACTTTAGTTTTTTGGCGCTTGTTTTTGGAGTTTTATGACTGATATGAAAGTTAAGTTGCCGAGTGATGATGCTCGGATGGTTAGCCCGAATTTTATTACTGAAATTATTGACGATGATTTGAAATCTGGAAAGCATAGTAAGGTTGTAACCCGTTTTCCACCTGAACCAAATGGTTACGCTCATATTGGGCATACTTACGCAAGCTTTATTGACTATGGCTTAGCTAAAGATTATGGTGGGCGTTTTCACTTGCGTTTAGATGATACAAATCCTGAAGGTGAACGCAGCGAGTATGCAGATGCGCTTATTGCCGATATGAAGTGGTTAGGTTGGGATTGGGGGGATAACCTTTTTTACGCTTCTGATTACTATGAGCAACTTTATAGTTTGGCAGTTCGACTTATAAAAGAAGCTAAAGCTTATGTTGATAGCCTAAATGCTGAAGAAATAAGCGAGTACCGAGGTACGGTTACCGAAGCAGGTAAAGAAAGCCCTTATAGAAATCGTAGTATTGAAGAAAACCTTGATTTATTTGCACGTATGCGCGCTGGTGAATTTAAAGAAGGTGAGCATGTTTTAAGAGCAAAAATAGACATGGCAAACCCAAACATGAAATTGCGCGACCCTGTGCTCTACCGCATTCTTCATCAAAGCCACTATCGCTCTGGAGATACATGGTGCATTTATCCAATGTATGACTTTGCGCACCCACTATCAGACGCGATTGAAGGCATAACGCACTCGCTTTGTTCTTTAGAGTTTGTTGAGAATAGAGCGATTTATGACTGGTTAGTTGATACGCTTTTTGAAGAACCCAGACCCCGTCAGTACGAGTTTGGCCGCAGAAGCTTAGAGTACACTATTGTGAGTAAACGAAAGCTCATTCAACTCGTAGATGGTGGACATGTAAACGGTTGGGATGACCCTCGAATGCCAACCCTTGCTGGCTTAAGACGACGTGGTGTAACCCCTGAAGCTATTAAAGATTTTGCCTCAAGAATCGGAACATCTCGAACAAACCGTACCGTTGATATAAGCCTATTAGAATACGCCATAAGAGATAATCTAAATCATCTTGCCCCGCGTATTATGGGCGTAATAGAGCCCTTAAAACTAAGCCTAAGCAACTACCCTGAAGCTAAAACAGAAATGCTTGACGCGCCTTACTGGCCGCCCGATGTAGACAATACAGGCTCAAGAAAGCTACCCTTCTCAAAAACGCTTTACATAGAAAAAGAAGACTTCTCAGAAGAGCCACCCAAAGGCTTTAAACGCCTCAGCGTAGGTGAATATGTACGTTTAAGATACGCCTACATAATTCGATGTGACGAGATTATAAAAGATGAAAAGGGCAACATTAGTGAATTAAAATGTAGCTACATAGAAGACTCAGTTGGCAAAAATATAAAAGACATCAAACCAAAAGGTGCAATTCACTGGTTAAGTGAAAAACACGCACTAAACGCAGAATTACACTTATACGACCGGCTCTTTAATGTCGCTAACCCCGATGAAGGAGAAGCGCACTTCATAAGCCACCTAAACCCCAACTCACTCGAAATCAAACAAGGCTTTGTTGAACCCAGCATTTTAAACAACCCAAAAGAAACCCGCTACCAATTCGAACGCCAAGGCTACTACTGGCAAGACCAAAACTCGAGCCCTGAGAAGCTCATTTTTAACCGAATTATTGGCTTAAAAGACCCATGGGCTGCTGAAAAGAAAGACGAAAAAGAAACCGTAGAAAAGGCAACGCCCATTATTGAAAAAGAAGGTGAAGCAAAAGACCCTGTACTAAGCTTCAACGAAAAACAAAAAGAAAAACTCGAGCTTCTTAAAAGCAAAGGTTTAAGCCATGATGACGCAGTTATACTTGCAGAAAACTTAGCGCTAGCTAGTTATTTTGAAGAGGCACTTAAAGCACACTCGAGTAACCCTAAAGCTATAGCCAGTTGGATCATTAATGACTTACGCCGAGAACTTAGCAAGGATGATCCTAGTTCAAGCAAACTTACAGCTACAAACTTAGCTGAACTCATCAGCCTAATAGATCAAAATATAATTAATAACCGCATAGCTAAAGATATATTTACAGACATGCTAAGGTCAGGCAAAACACCAAGCAGCATTGTTAAAGAAAAAGGACTCGAGCAAGTTACAGATTCCGCTGAACTAGAACACCATATAGATACAGTGCTCACTGCTAACCCAGATAAGGTGGCGGCTTATAAGGCAGGCAAAACGGGTCTAGCAGGTTTCTTTATGGGGCAGGTTATGCGTGAATCAGGTGGTAAGGCAAATCCGCA
>CAYGTA010000311.1:0-5820 GCA_964352605.1 uncultured bacterium
ATAATTGATACTGCTGGCGAATTCAATACAAGGCTAAAAAGTTTTGGAAGATATGTTTACTATAACTATCTGAAACTTTACTTTGAAAAGATAGGTTTTTCTTGTTGAAATTATTGCTACACCTCGGGCATAGAAAAATGAAAGATTTAGGTTTCCATTTTTCATACAAAACGAGTCCATATCGGGCTCGAGAAAAACAGCTGCTTCAAGTTTACTCGGGCTTATCGTTAATAAAATCATAACTACCCTTAAAGCCCCTCCTTAGGCAAAGATAGCCATTTTAGTAGAGATTGGAACTTGTGATATTCGTGATTCTAAACTCTGAGGTCAAATGTAGTTTATACAGTTTTTAGCGGGTTACTTGAACCTTTGATTTTTAGCAGTTTGTAATACTTGACATTAGCCTGACAACAATGCTAGATTTCATGAAACCGGTTTCATAAGGAGTTTTTGTTAATGGCAACCATTAGAGATGTGTCACGTTATGCCAATGTTTCAGCCTCAACTGTTTCACGGGTAGTCAATGGAACAGCTGCAGTAAATGCTGAAACCAAAGAACGTGTCCTTAACGCCATAGCAAAACTCAACTATGAACCCAACACTTTTGCGCGAGGTCTTGCAACCAACCGCTCAGGAGGTATTGGTGTCGTTGTCAACAAAGTCACAAGCTCCTACTATGGTGGCATGATCGAAGGTATTGAAACGGTTGTTCAAGAACACGGCATGCATCTTATTGTATCAAGTGGCCATGCCAATGCCATCAAAGAAAAACAAGCGGTTGAATATCTTAAGCAACGGCGTGCAGACGCACTTATTATGCAGTTAGAAGCCATTTCAGATAAAGACCTTTTAGAATGGCTCGAGTCTGAAGATTTTAAAGATTTACCTATTGTTTTGGTTGGTCGTTATATAGCGGAAATGCAAGATCGTTGTATTCATCTTGATAATGAACAAGGTGGTTATTTAGCGACCAAGCATCTTATTGATTGTGGTCATACTGAAATTGCGCATATCTCTGGCCCTTTAAGCATGAAAGATAGCCGTGATCGTTTGCAAGGCTTTAAGCGTGCTTTAGAAACATCAGGCATAAGCTTTAATGCAGACTATGTTGTTGAAGGTGATTTTTTTGCCCAAGGTGGCCAAGCAGCTATTAAACAGCTTCTTGATAGAAATCATAAGTTGACTGCTGCGTTTATTGCTAATGACCTTATGGCAGCTGGTGCTCTTCGTACTTTGCGTGAAGAGGGTATTGACGTTCCCAATGATTTTTCGCTTGTTGGCTACGATGATGTTTTTATGGCTCAATATCTCTTTCCTGCACTAACTACTATTAAACAGCCCGTTTCTGATATGGGCAGTGCCGCGGCCAAATTAGCTCTTTCTTTACTCTTTGGAAAATCTTTACCTAAAGAGAAAACTTATTTTGAACCTCAGCTGATAAGGAGGCAATCTGTACAAATGCGACCTTTTGATTAGCCTTTTTAGAATACCCACTTTTTTTCTAGGTTACACCAGTTGCGCCCCGCAACTGTTTAACAACTCACCACAAAATAGCTGAGCTCTCAAGCAAATCTATTTTGTGCATTTGAAAGGAACAAGATGAAAACGATTTACAAAATGTTAGTAGCAGTAGTGATGATTTTTGTTGTCACGGCAGCCAGTGCAGAGGATTTAGAAGTCATGCACTGGTGGACCTCTGGTGGTGAAGCTGCCGCTGTCGCCGAATTTGCAAAGGCATTTGATGCGACAGGCAATACATGGGTAGATGCGGCCATTGTTGGTGGCGAACAAGCCCGTGCTGTTATGGTCAGCCGTCTTATTGGTGGTGACCCTATGGGCGCCTTCCAGTTTAATCATGGTCGTCAGGCTGAAGAGCTAATCGAGGCTGGCCTTTTACGTGACCTCACTGACATTGCAATAGCAGAAGGCTGGGCAGATGTTGTTAACCCAAGCTCTCTACTTGATGCTTGTACTGTTGATGGCCGTATCTACTGCGCACCAGTCAATATTCACTCTTGGCAGTGGCTGTGGGTCAGTCACGAAGCCTACGAAGCCGCAGGAATCGCGATTCCTACAAACTGGGCGGAATTTGCTGCCTCTGCATCAGCACTCGAAGCTGCAGGCAAAATTCCTCTTGCTATGGGTCAAGAAGGCTGGCAGCAGTCTGGCGCTTTTAACGTTATGATGGCTACTCTCGTTCCTCAAGATGTTTATTTAGCTGTTTATGGCGATAAGAATGCAGAAGTAGCTGCTGGCGAAGAAGTCGCTCAAGTATTCCAAGCAGCTGCCGACGCCCGTACCATGTCTAGCAAATCAACCGTTCAGACCTGGAATGAGGCGACTAATCTTGTTATTACCGGTCAAGCCGGTGGTCAGATTATGGGCGACTGGGCACAGGGCGAATTTGCTGTTGCGGAGCAGGTGGCAGGAACTGATTACAGCTGTCTACCAGGCTTAGGTACAACAGAAGTTCTAGGTACAGGTGGTGACGCTTTTTACTTTCCTGTCCTAAGTGACGAAGCTCAAATTGCCGCACAAGGTGAACTTGCTGCGTTACTTCTTAAACCCGCAACACAGGTTGCTTTTAACCTGAAAAAAGGCTCACTTCCTGTACGTGGAGATATTGACCTATCAACTGCCAATGACTGCATGCAAAAGGGTCTTGCGCTACTTGCCGAAGGTAAATTGCTACCTGACACGAACCAACTTCTTACTCCAGATACAACAAACCAGATTAACACCTTGTTTACTGAGTTTTTTGCTGATACTTCAATAACTGCTGAGGATGCTCAAGAGCAGTTTGTCTCAATCATCGAGAATGCCGAGTAATAAAATTTTCTTACAGCAACTGTATCGGTCCGTTTAATGCGGGCCGATACGTCTTATTCGACCGAAAAGAAAAAGCAGATGAGTTCGAAACGCCCAAACCAATTATTACGTAACTTTTCAGCTAAAATCGCAGCACTTCCAATGATTTTGACTGTACTCGTGTTTGTTGGTGGTACCATATGGACTGTTGTTTATAGTTTCACTAAGTCGGGCTTGCTACCAAGACTTAACTGGGTTGGTCTTGCCCAATACGAACGATTGTGGAATACAAGACGATGGATTGTGTCGATTGAAAATCTAGCCATCTACGGGACTTGCATGCTCGTGCTTGTCTTTGTTATTGGTTTCCTACTTGCCACGCTTATCGACCAGAAAATCCGCTTTGAAAATACAATCCGAACCATCATTCTTTACCCTTATGCGCTTAGTTTTGTAGTAACAGGGTTAGTTTGGCAGTGGATCTTGAACCCTGAATTTGGAATTCAGAGCATTGTCAGAGATCTTGGTTGGCAAAACTTTACTTTTGATCCGCTCTACACACCTGAAATTGCAATTTACGGTGTGCTGATTGCGGGGCTTTGGCAAGGCACTGGTCTAGTCATGGTGTTGATGTTAGCAGGCTTGCGTGGCATAGATCAGGAGATCTGGAAAGCAGCACGTGTTGACGGAATTCCTACTTGGAAGACTTATATTTTCATTGTTATACCAATGATGCGTCCGGTCTTCATAACAACCTTCGTTCTCGTTATAACTGGCATAGTTAAACTCTATGATTTAATTGTTGCACAAACCGGTGGTGGCCCCGGCATTGCTACCGAGGTGCCAGCAAAATACGTTTATGACATGATGTTTTCAGCAGCCAATTTAGGACAAGGCTTTGCCGCTTCAACAATGATGCTTGTAACAGTTGCAATCATCATTATTCCTTGGGCAATGATGGAATTCGGAGGCAACAAGAATGGCCAATAGCGCTGCATCTCTCTTGGATGGGCCCCGTGGCCCAAAACCACGCCGAACCCTTTCACGGCGCAATATTATGCTTTACGGCACCTTATTTGTTGTAGCTGTCTATTATGCCATTCCACTTTATGTAATGATCGTCACTTCCCTAAAAGGCATGCCTGAAATCCGTTTGGGTAATATCTTCTCACCACCAATGGAAATCACTTTTGAACCATGGGTTAAAGCATGGGGTGAAGCCTGCACCGGTCTAACTTGCAAGGGACTGAGTATTGGCTTTTGGAACTCAGTTCGGATCACCATTCCATCGGTCATCATCTCAACCATTATTGCTTCAGTGAACGGCTATGCACTTGCAAACTGGCGCTTTAAAGGTGCCAACGTATTTTTCACAATATTGATCTTTGGTTCCTTTATCCCCTATCAAATCATGCTTTATCCTCTAGTTATTTTGCTTCGTGAAATTGGCTTATATGGAGATTTAGCTGGCTTGGTAATTGTTCACACTATTTTCGGCATGCCTATTCTCACGCTTTTGTTCAGAAACTATTTTAGTTCCTTACCTGAGGAGCTTTTCAAAGCTGCTCGTGTTGACGGTGCTGGCTTTTGGGGGATTTATTTCCGAGTCATGCTTCCAATGTCAGTGCCAATCTACGCAGTCGCCATCATTTTGCAAGTTACGGGAATCTGGAATGACTTTCTTTTTGGTGTGGTCTATACTGGCCCTGAAGCTTACCCAATGACTGTCGCACTCAACAATATTGTGAACTCAACTCAAGGCGTGGTGGAATACAACGTAAATATGGCTGCAACGATTATTACGGGCCTTGTTCCACTTACAATCTACTTTGTATCCGGTAATCTCTTTGTCCGTGGAATCGCGGCCGGTGCCGTGAAAGGCTGATGATGCATGATTATGCTGTAGAAATAAAAGAGCTTGACCTTCACTTTGGAAATGTTAAGGTCCTGCAGCAATTAAATCTCGATATTTACAAGGGCGAATTCCTAGTCTTACTCGGATCATCCGGATGCGGGAAATCCACCCTTTTGAACTGTATTGCTGGGCTTTTAGAAGTAACCGACGGTCAGATATTTATAGGTGATAAAAATGTTACCTGGTCTGAACCGTCTAAGCGAGGCATTGGCATGGTGTTTCAATCTTACGCACTTTATCCACAAATGACAGTAGAGGGTAACTTAACATTCGGACTGCGTAATTCAGGCATGCCCCGCCCTGAAATTAATAAACGGGTCAAGCGTGCCGCCGAGGTACTACAAATCGAGGCACTCCTTAAGCGAAAACCAGCTGCCTTATCTGGTGGTCAACGCCAACGCGTAGCGATTGGCCGTGCCCTAGTGCGAGATGTAGATGTCTTTTTATTTGATGAGCCACTCTCGAACCTTGACGCCAAGTTACGTGCAGATTTGCGTGTAGAAATCAAAAGGTTACACGGACAACTCAACAATACAATGATTTACGTAACCCATGATCAAATTGAGGCAATGACGCTGGCTGATCGAATTGCGATCATGAAGGAAGGCAAAATTATGCAACTTGCCAGCCCCAACGAGATATACAACAAGCCACGTAACCTATACGTTGCTGACTTCATTGGCTCCCCATCAATGAACTTCTTAAATGGCGAAATAAAAAATGGAAAGTTCCTTTTAGATGGCCTCACAATCCCCCTTGATGGCTATGAATTTATGGAGGGTTCAAAGCGTGAAGGCAAAGCAATCATTGGTTTGCGACCGGAGCATATTTTAACTGGGGATAATCTAGCTTCTGCAGCTGTCAGAACTAAAATTAAAGTTGAATTAATCGAACCAATGGGGTCTGATACTCTGATTTATTCAAGCCTTGCAAACAGCTCCATTCACGTCCGAATGGATGGACAGGTACGAGTAAGCCGTGGTGATGAAGTCGAAATTGGATTCCAATCTGACCGAGTCTCACTATTCAATCCCCAGACTGACGATCGCCTTTAAATTCCAAATCAAAATCTCAGCCAAAATCAAATAGAGATTCTT
>CAYGTA010000312.1:0-5816 GCA_964352605.1 uncultured bacterium
ACCCGAATTATATCTACTTCATATACATCTTCACCTGATTCGGCTATCAATTCATAATCCCCTTTTTCTTTAAGGGTAAACCGAAACGGGCCATCACGCTCAAACAACAACTCCGACATAATCAAATCATTACTCGAGTGCATTAGCACAAGACTTGCATCTTTAACCACGCCATTACGCCTTCGGTAGTAATTACCTTGCAACACAGCACCAAAGCGATTTCCTGAAAACGCTAAATCAATACAAAAATCAGCAAAACGATAATGCCGTGACCATGTCTTTGTAAACACGAAGCTACGCGTGTGCGGCAGTGACTCTGGCTTAGCCGTAAGCAGTTTTAAGTAATTCGGTAAATGCTGCATCCAGGCATCCTTTAAAGCAACTCTAAAGAACTAGCTATTACGTTTTTCTTACAACAGTTCAAATAATAATGTCTATAAGTTCTTCTAAGCGCCGAATTTCATGCGTAATATCAAGCTCGAGCTTGTTTTGCTTTTTGTGTGGGTTAAACCAGCAGGTATCAATTTGGTAGTTAATACCGCCTTGCATATCTGAACTTAAGCTGTCTCCTATAATCAGTACATCTTTTTTAGCTGGCTTAGCTAGCATTTCAAAAGCAGCATCAAAAATACCAGCATGGGGTTTAGCAACACCCAGTTCATCACTGACAATAAGGCCTTCAAGGTAAGGCATGACCGGTGAATGACTGAAACGTGCCCGCTGCACTTCTTTAAGACCATTGGTCACAATAATCATGCGGCAATGCTTTTTTAAGGCTTCAAGTAGCTCTAAAGCACCGTCATACAAGAAATGTCCTTCAGCCAAACGACGAAGATACGCAGTTGAGAGCAGTTGCACATCTGCTGACAGCTCGAGCTTTTTAATAAGGCGTGCAAAGCGTTCTTCTTTTATGCTGGCTTGACTTAGTTTGCCTTGTTCAAAGGCTTGCCATAAGTCATGGTTAATGCGGTTGTAAAGCTCATGATAGTGAGCTTTAAAAGCTAATCTTGCATCTGCAAAGCATAGCTCTAAAGCGTTTGTTTGAGCTTTATCAAAATCAAAGAGCGTATTATCTGCATCAAAAATAAGGTGACGGTAAGGCATTTGTTCTCCGTAATAAAAAAATTAAAATGACTAGCATGGGCTAAGCTCGAGTTTACCGTGTGCTTTGTTAGTCTTTAAACAAATAAGCAAACTACCATATATATTGCAGTTCCAAGAAACATTGCAGCAGCGACTGAGTTGCTTTGTTTTTACTCCCCTAGGATTCAGATACTTTTTTTGTTCAGTAGTCGCATGAATAGTTTGATGATGCAACCATTCGTGGAAACGCTAATAGTCTTATCTTACGAATACATTTACTTTTCTAAAGCAAACTATGTTTATGAAGCTAGTCATTTTTGGTGCATCAGGCAAAACCGGAACTCATTTGGTTAAACAGGCTTTAGAAGCAGGGCATTTGGTTACAGCGTTTGTTCGTGACCCGCTAAAGTTAACGGTAAAACATGAAAAACTCGAGTTATCCACAGGAAACGTGATTTATCCACAAGCTGTGGATAACGCTGTTGCTGGGCATGATGCAGTTTTGGTAGCCCTTGGCACCAGTTCTACTGGTAAAACAACCATTCGCTCTGAAGGTACAAAGCATATTATTGCTGCCATGAAAAAGCATGGTGTTAAGCGGCTTGTTGTCATGACAAGCATGGGCACGCATGAAAGCTGGCAGCAGTTGGCTTTTGCAGCAAAGGCTTTTTTTAAAGTTGCCTTAAAAAACGTGATTAAAGATCATGAGGTGCAAGAGGATTATGTGCGTGAAAGTGGTCTTGATTGGGTCATTGTTAGGCCCAGCGGGCTAACAGATGCTGACAAAACAGGTAGCTACAAGCTTGCTTTAGCTAATGACGCATCTTTTAAAGCAGGGCGTATAGCCAGAGCGGATGTTGCTGACTTTATGCTTAAGCACCTTGAGGATGACAGTTATATTGGCAAAGCTGTATCTGTCACTAGCTAATGTCTAAAGGAACAGCGCATCTTCTTTGCGGTTTGCCCGCATCAGGCAAAACAAGCTTTGCCAAAACGCTAGAAGCAACTGCTCTAAGATTTTCAATTGATGAGTGGATGATTAAGCTATACGGTCATCATATGTCTAGAGAGCTCTTTGATGAGCGACTTAAGCTCTGCACGAAGCTCATTTTAGACTTAAGTGATACCTTAACAGCGCAGCAGCTAGATGTTGTTTTAGATTTTGGTTTCTGGAAAAAAGCAGCCCGCGCTTATGCTACAAACCTTCTAAAAACCCACAACATTCCTTTTAAATTTTACTACTTCGATGTTCCACAAGAAGAACTATGGCGAAGACTCGAGCTTCGCAATAAGAATCTTCTTGAAGGTACGTTTAAAATCACGCAAGACATGCTCATAATGTTCTCAAAGCAGTTTGAGGAACCAAGCACCGATGAGGGGTTTAAGATTATTCGCCCTTAAATCACTTCTTTAAAGCCCAAAAGGGCTTTTCAGCATCTTTCAAAATAACCCTTGCAGCATTGCGACCTGATGCGCCCATAATGCCACCTCCAGGATGCGTACTAGCGCCTGTTAAGTAAAGTCCTTTTAGGTGTGTTTTGTATTCGGCCATACCTAAAAAGGGCCGCATGGCGAACATCTGGTCTAAGCTCATTTCTAAATGCATGACATTACCTTTATGCAAGCCGAGTTCACGCTCGAGCCATAAGGGGTGCTGAAAGAGTTTTCCTACTATTTTGTCTTTGGTGCCGGGTGCGTACTTTTCAAAAGTATCAATAATGTTGTTACCGACAGCTTCTTCTATGTCATCCCAGTGTTTGCCACCACTGAGTTCATAAGGGTAGTACTGAGCCCAAAGCCATAAGACTTCAGCTCCTGCTGGTGCTAGACTGTCATCAACAGCACTAAAACTCATAGCAACAATAGGCGGGTCTTTGGTGGGTTCACCTCGCATGTAGTCACCGTAAGCACTCAAAATTTGTTGCCTGTCACGACATACTAATTGCAAGGCACGGCGTGCGTCATCGCCTGCAAAGTCTTTATATTTTATGGGTTCAGATAAAGCAAGTCGCACAATGGCCCCAAAGCCATTTCCTACCCGCATTTTTTTACTGTTATGAGGTCTGTGCTGCTCAGCTAAAAGCTTCTGAAAGGTTGTCACGGCATGACAGCCTGCAACAACTTGGCTTGCGGTGTAGCTCTCGTTAGCTACCCTCACACCTGTAGCTTGTGTTCCTTCAACTAGAATTTCTTCAACAGGTGCATTAAGAAAGATTTCACCGCCATGCGCTTCAATATGTTTTTGCAGGGCTTGCGTAAGCATGCCAGAGCCACCTCTAGGACGAGCCATACCCCCTTCATGATAAAGCGGATGCCACAACACAAACGGCCCACTCATGGTTTCGGTTGGGGGCGGGCCAGATTGAGCAGCCATCCAGACCAGAGGTGTTTTGACTTTTTCTTCTTTAAAGTAACTATCTACCACTTCACCATAGGGTTTTAAAATCATGGGTAAAGCTTTTTTCCAGTCTCCTTTAATAGCATTACCAAAGATCATCTTCTGACCTAAATTAAGTGGACTAGGTGTGCTCAAAAAAAGGTCTTTCACAACCCGACCAAAAGGCCGCCAGTCATCCATGAACTTAATATAGGCATCTCCCTCACCCGGAAATAAGCTCTCTAAATGATTCGCTGTGCGCGCCTCATCACGATAAATAAAAACCGACTTATCATCTTCAAAAGGTGCAAAAAAAAGCGGATCAATATCGATATACTCGAGCCCGTAGTTTTCTAAGCCGAGCTCTTCAACAATGGGAGTTAAGCGAATGAGTATGTGGGCGCTGCCACCTAAATCAACTTGGTAGCCCGGAAAGAGTTCTTTGGTACTTACGGCGCCACCTACCATATCTCTACTTTCAAATACGGCTACGCGTTTTCCTGCTTGCGCTAAGTAGGCTGCGCTTATAAGCGCGTTATGGCCTGCTCCAATAATAATGGCATCATAATCTGGCATTTTATTAGTCTACCTTGCAGACTTTGTTTGATTATGGGTGCTGTAAGCAAAAAGGCGTTGAGGATTCTTTAAGAAGCTTCCTTTAGTTTCGTGAAATACACGACAGTTTGCGTGTTTCTTAACGTTTCTTTTGATGTTTCATCTTATACTAAAGGTAGTTTTTGTAGCGAAGGAAAAGGGCGTTCGTAACAGCATGATTGATTTACTTATTACCTATAAAGATATGTTTGTAGTGCTTCACACTATTAGTTTTGCCATTGGGTTAGGCGCAGCAACTGTGCATGATGTTGCTTTCTCAAATTACTTAAGTCAGTTTGATAAAGAACGCTGGAACGCTTTAGCTTACAGCATTTGCTTTCAGCTTATTCGCAGCTCTTTACTATGGACACTCCTAAGTGGCTTAGCTTTATTTTTAACAGACATGAACAACCTAGCACAATCTTCATTCTTTCAATTCAAAATACTATTGGTTGTCATCATTACGATCAACAGCTATGTCTTTCATCATCTTGTCATACCCAAATTAGCCAACAGTTTCTGGTATGACTCTTTCCCAAGTTTAAGCAAGCAAAAACAAGTCCGACGCTTACACAGATTAAGTTTTTCCTTAGGTGCAGTCTCTCTAACATCATGGTACAGCGCAGCAAGCTTAGGGGGTTTACGCAACCTTGAAATTGGTTTCTTTACACTTTTAGGTATTTATATTGCCCTCATTGGCATAAGTATAGGCAGTAGCTACCTAGCCGAATCACGCCTACGCAGTAAACTCGAGCTTTCTTCAAGAGAGTTACTTCGTTCGGTTGCTACTGAACTCTTGAAACAAGACCAGAGATCAACAGCTGTTCCTTTTAGTTTTTGGGAGGCGTATCGCTTAAGAAGTTCCCAAACGCAAGACGGTTCACGAGAACGCGCCACCATAAACTGAGTAAAAAGCTTTAGGTATAAGAGCAATACGCTCATAAGTTTTTAAATGCGCTCTACGCGTTAAGTTATTATGATTATTTTGGCGTAGTTTATGCAAAATAGCTTCATAGTTAAGCGCAGCGACCCCTACAGCCGTAGCAGCAACGCCTTTAAGTTTAGGTATACCTTGCCAACCTTGACGGTAAAGCTTGTGCGATAAATCAGAGAGCTCTGTTAACAACGCAATATAGTTATCTGACACTTCACCACGACGCAAAGCATCTAACTCAACCCCGTATTTGGTTAAGAGTTCTTGCGGTAAATAGCAACGACTCCTAGCTAAGTCTTCACCAACATCTCGTAAGATATTAGTAAGCTGCATCGCGTTACCTAAAGCCAAAGCTTGCTCTAAAGTAGCTTCACCCCCACGGTAACCCGCAATAGGTGAAATAAGTAAACCCACTATGCCAGCAACCCTACGACAGTAAAGCATAAGCTCATCCATAGTTTCTAGCATCTGCGGATGAATATCAGAAGCTAAACCCAAGTAAAGCTCTTCAAAAGCAGTTTTAGGAACATCATAATGCTGCAAAACCCAAGCCAAAGCCAGCTCCAAAGGTTCTTGCTCGTCAGGCGTCTGAGCATACGCTCTTTCAACATGGCACCACCATGTCTTTAAGTTCGCTTCACTCATTTCAGGAGAGCTCACTTCATCAACAGCGTCATCTCCACTCCGACAAACCGCATACACAACTGCAACCGCTTTACGCTCCTGAGGACCAAACAATCTAGACCCCAAATAAAACGTACTCGAGTGCTCCTTAGTGAGTCTGTTGCAGTATGAAATCGCTTCGCTTGTCGTCACGTACCCTCCTTG
>CAYGTA010000313.1:0-5803 GCA_964352605.1 uncultured bacterium
AATTAGTATTAGTTAACGTTATACATATAAAACTATGCATATACTAAAATGGTTAACGCGAAAAGCGTAGCGGTTTAAGGATTTCAATCATGTTTATAGTTTTCACAATCATACTGATTGTCATTGATCAAGTAACCAAAATCTGGACGGTAAACACCTTCCCTCTAGGTGGCACAGGGCAATACGTCGGACTTGGTTTTTACTTTACTTACGTTCAAAATACCGGTGCAGCCTTTGGTATTTTACAGGGCATATCCATCCCCATTGGCCCTATGGTCATTAATGGCACACGCTTACTCGGCTTACTCTCACTTGTCGTGTCCATCTTAATTTTTGCTTATATTTTGCGAAATCGCAAAGACATTTCCTTGCTGCAACAAAGCGCACTCACGCTGATTTTGGCAGGCGCACTAGGCAACATGATAGACCGATTCAGACTAAGCTATGTCATTGATTTCATTCATTTCAATACATCATGGCTAAATTTCCCGGTGTTTAACGTTGCAGACAGTTGCGTAGTCATAGGCGCAGGCTTACTCATACTATCAAGCTTAATTACACCAGAACCCAAAGCCAAAGAAAAAATTACAGACCC
Source organism: uncultured bacterium (assembly GCA_964352605.1). Lineage (GTDB taxonomy): Bacteria > Deinococcota > Deinococci > Deinococcales > Trueperaceae > JAHEBB01. The sequence continues at coordinate 596 of CAYGTA010000313.1, forward strand.
CTACTTTGAGTCAGACTACGTTAACGAAGAAGCAGTACCCCTAACGAACGAGACGCAAAAACCTATCTCTTAAACTCAAATCTTTAAAAATATCACTAGATGACCAAGCTCGAGCTTCCTTTTGAGCTTGGTTTACATTTCTAGGGTCAAGCTCGAGCCATAGACTTGCTTGGGGTTTTAGAAGCGCAAAAGCTTGTTGTTCTAATTGCCTAAATAATGTAAGACCATCTTCACCAGAAAATAAAGCTAAGGCAGGGTCATGTTTAACTTCAGAACTTAGCCAAGCAACATCACTTTCAGGCAAATAAGGCAGGTTTGCCACCACAATGTCTGCCTGCTTAGCAAAGTCTTGCACAAGGGGTGCATGCAGCAAATCGGAATGCATAAAAGAAACATCCAGCTTGAGCTTTTGGGCATTTTGCTTAGCTAAGCTTAAAGCCTCCTCAGAAATATCTGTAGCCAAAAGAGCAGCGTCAGGATGCTCAGCTTTAAGTGCCAAAGCAATCGCGCCACTACCCGTAGCGACATCTAGAATCTTTACTTCTTTAATGTGAACAATGCTTTTAAGAATAGCTTCAACCAACACCTCAGTCTCAGGACGCGGTACCAAAGCAGCACTAGAAGAAAGCAACTCGAGTCCATAAAAGTAAGCTACGCCTGTAATGTGCTGTAAAGGTTCACCCTTTAGCCTGCGCTCAAGCCAGTCACTAAGTGTTTTGCTTTGCGCTTCACTTAAACGCATTTGACGCTTAAACTGTAACTCAGAGCGTGACTCTTTTAAAAGGGATTCTAGCAGCGCGTAAGCCTCATGCTCAGCGAGCTTTTCTTTCATGAACATAAGAGCGTCTAAGACCGTCATAAGGTAGACAGTATAAGCTTTAAATTTTAATGCGAGCTGTAAAGCAAGCAAATACACGCAGTTGCCCTAATATGTTTTTTCTAAGCCTTCCATCTTTTGCATGATTCACCAAGCCAACAAAATGCGTAGGGTGAATCAAAAGGGCAGCAGAATGCCACAACTCGTACAGAAAACACTCGAGCTGCTAAAACTAAGAACTAAAAAAGATACTCGAGTTTTGAAAGAGGAACATGAAAGCAATTGTTTACACAAACTATGGTGCACCTGAAGTTCTTAACGTTCAAGAACGTGAACAACCCGTGCCTAAAGCAAATGAAGTTTTAATAAAAGTACGCGCGGCAGAAGCAACCAAGTCTGATTGTGAATTGCGCAGCTTTAAATTCCCAGTAAATTGGTTTTGGTTACCCTTAAGGCTATTCATGGGGCTTAGAAAACCAAAAAGACAAATACTGGGTGGCTATTTCTCAGGAGAAATTGAAGCTCTAGGGGATACCGTTACGGCTTTTAGTGTAGGCGACCAAGTATTTGGCTCTGCAGCTGTTCGCATGGGTGCCTACGGCGAGTATCTATGTTTGGAAGAAGGCCAAACAATAGTGCAAAAACCCCCTAGAATTAGTTTTGAAGAAGCCGCCGCCATATCCCTTGGTGGGCTAAACGCCCTTCATTTTCTAAACTTAGCGAACATAAAAAAAGGTGAAAAAGTGCTGATTAATGGTGCAGGCGGTAGCATAGGTACCTTTGCTGTTCAACTCGCCAAAACTATGGGCGCAGAGGTAACAGCCGTGGATAGCGCCATTAAAGAAGACATGCTACGCACGTTAGGCGCTGACCATTTTATTGATTACCAAAAACAAGACTTCACCCAAACAGAAAAACACTACGATGTTATTTTAAGCATGGTTGCCAAAACGTCTTACAGTGATTGCATCAAGATACTCGAGCCTGAAGGACGCTATTTGCTTGCTAACCCGCGTTTGGCTGATATGCTTAGAGCTAATGTTAGTTCAAGATTTAGCAATAAGAAGGTTATATTTGCCTTTGCTAGAGAAGCAAAAGAAGAGTTACAAACGCTTGCTGAGATGATTGAAGCAGGTCAACTCAAACCAGTTATTGATAAGATTTACCCAATGACGCAAGCTGCTGATGCGCACCGTAGAGTTGAGACGGAACAAAGGCTAGGGTCTACTGTTATAACAATTGCAACTTAAACTGAGCCTCAAAGGAGCTGCCATGTCTGAGCAAGTTAGACACTATTTTAAAGACATTCCAGTACTCAAAAGTGACCGGCTAATCTTACGAGGTGTAAAACAAAGTGACGCTCCAGAGATTATAGATTTAGCTGTTTATGATGGCTTTTTTGCCCAAAACGAAGCAGATGTCATCACCATTCTTAAAAAGGTAGATGCAAACCGTGCCAAAGGCGAATCACTGCAGTGGCTCATCTGCCTAAAAGAAAGCTTTGAAATAGCAGGTCTATGCAGTTACCACAGAGGCTACCCCAACAACACAGGCGAAATAGGTTACGTACTCAAAGAAGCCTACCGAGGCAAAGGACTCATGACAGAAGCCGTAAAACTCATTACTGATTTTGGTATAAACAACATGCAATTAAGTCGAGTGCTTGCCTACACTGACCCTAGTAACACTGCCTCTATGAATGTCTTAAAAAGAGCAGGCTTTCAGCAGCTTGAAAGCAAACCTGAAAGTATTACCTTTGCTTTCCCGTAAGCCTCACTAGCTTTTAAAAGATAGCTTGCGCTTTATACTAAAAGCATGGTGAACCGTGCTGCAATTGTAGTTAAATATAAAGCCCCTGCAGTTAAATGGATAAATGAAGTTGACCCACTCGAGCCTAGCATAGAGATAATTCAAGATTTTATTAATGCAGACCGTACCGTTTACTTAATTAGTGAAGAAGATGCTTGGGATGATTTAGCGCTAGAAGACTGGCTGGAGCGAAATGTCGATAATTTGTTTGAATCAGAGTTGGAAGCATGGTTTGAAGACCCAAAACTTTGGCCTAAAAACCGCACACTAGAGGTATTTCATGAATGGTTCGAACTCGAGCGTCATACGGTTGTGATTGATACCTTAGGTACACCTATTTTTGATGATGAAATGCTATAGCCCCTTGATAAAGAGTAAGCTTCGAAAAACCTTAAGCTTCAGATTTGATAAAAGCATCTGTCGCAGTACCCTGATGAAAACGCATTTGCCAAGCAGAGGCTGTCAACTGCCAAATAGATGACCTTAAGCTGTAACGAGACAAACAACCATCTTGCTTAAGAGAAGCAGATTTATAAGTTAGTAGAGCAATGCTAGGCGCTAACAAAAGCAACTCAAACTCTTGACTCCAGATAACAGAACTATTTTCAGTAGACTCACCTTCAGCAAGTAGCTCCTCTAAAATCTCAGCTTTTGAATAGCGAATACCCGAACGCCCAAACTCCAAAAAATCCTCATGCAGCAAAGCATCTAACGTTTCTTTACTACTACGAACCTCTGCCTGATGCAATAAAACCTCAAGCTCTATTAAGTCAGCCAAAAGCGACTCGTTAAAAGAAGACATAAGCCAAAAAGAGACAAGCTGAACCACAAGAAAAAAAAGTCAACATGCTTACAGTTTACACTCGAGCTTTTCTGGATTTTTATTACTCCATGTTTGCGTGGCGGGTAAACATTTGTGCTTCAGTGCTGTTCATCATAGCCATGAGTTTTAGTACTAAGAGTTCACATAAAATGCCCATTGAAAATTCAAAAAGTGAGCCCATAGGTAATAGTGATTTTGGGTTAGGATTGGCATTTAATTTAGGTGTAGATGCAGGCAGGCAAAAGCTAATATCTGCCTTATCATGCAAGGGTGATGAAGCGGCAATGGTGAACAAGGCAATCATGGCATTTTGTGCTTTAGCTTTTTCAGCAAAGCTAATAAGTGAAGCTGTTCTACCTGAACCTGAACCCAAAATAAGCAAATCACCCTGCTGAATAGAAGGGGTTGTTACGTCACCTACCACATGAACCTGAAAGCCCATATGCATAAGCCTCATGGCAAACCCACTCATCTGCAAACCAGAACGCCCTCTACCTGCAAGAAAAATACGATTTGCAGATGTCACTAAGCTTAAAAAATCATTAGTATCTGCTTCTTTAACGCTTAGCAGAGTAGCTTTAAATTCTTCTAATGTCTTAGTAACAGTTTCTTTATACGTCATACGCTCTTCCTAATTTTTTCGTGCATAGCTTTAGCCACCTCAGCAGGATTTTCAGCATTACAAATAGCACCACCCACAATAATGGTATCAGGCTTAAAAGGAAGAATGGTAGCTAAATTCTTTAAATTCACACCACCCGCAATAGCTAATTTGTTATCTCTAAAGGCTTCACGCAATACCTGCAAAGCTTCATAAGGTGTCGCAACCACAGCTTGTAAATCGTAAGCCGTATGTACACATAAATGATTTACCCCTAAGCTACCTAAACCCTCAGCTCGCTCAACTAAATTAGGCACCTGAATCATATCCACCATAATGCTTTTTCCCTTTGATTTAGCACTCATAACAGCAGCCTCAATGGTTTTATCAGCAGCAAGCGCTAAGACCGTCACAACATCAGCCCCAGCATCAAAAGCAATATCAGCTTCTAAAGCACCAGCATCCATAATTTTCAAATCAGCAACAATCTTATGCTCAGGATACGCTGCCCGCAAACTGCGAACAACACTCATGCCTTCACGATAAATAAGAGGCGTACCCACCTCAATAATATCAATATAAGCATGAACCGCTTCTAGCACAGCAAAGCTATCAGCAATAGGCAAGTCAAGCGCAAGTTGTAACTGAGGCAAAAAAGACATGACATCTATGTATCATTTTTTTGTGAATTTTGAAAGTGCAAGCTAAACCAGTTAAATAAGCATTTACCGTGACTAGCGGTATTAAGAAGAACTCGAGTTCCCTTTTGCCATAAAGATAAGCTGTTTAGGGTAAAAATAAGAATTCCCCTGTGTTAAGCTGAACTTCTTAGAGAGAGAGTTTTGCTGTCACACAAGGGATTTTTTGGTGCCGAGAATGGGACTTGAACCCACACGCCCGTAAGGGCACTACCCCCTCAAGGTAGCGCGTCTACCAATTCCGCCATCTCGGCAAGAGGGTCGCTCTTTGAACCTTAGCATAGTGCTATAAGTTCAAGCGGCAAAGGGAATGATACTTGTTTAAGCTTGTGTGTGTCAAGCTATTTTTTACAGCTTAGATGAGTCATAAAGCTAGCTTAGCAAGTCTTTAGTGCTTAGGCTTAGGGGTAGAGGGTAGAGGCTATTCAAAAACCAAACTAAGGTGTTTTCTTAGCTTTAA
>CAYGTA010000314.1:0-5790 GCA_964352605.1 uncultured bacterium
AGAAGCGTGTGATAAATACAAAAGTTGAGTAAAACCCTAAAGCTCGAGCTTTTCAAACTTTGGGCATCTTAAAACGGGTTGCCCTGTGTATTTTGCTAAAACAGGATGCTTGCAAAGAACAAATAAACTCTGCTTACTCGAGCGTACCAGCTCAGCGTGTTTGCAAATACTACAGAGGCCGCCTCTGGCTGCCTTAAATAGGTCTTGTTGGTCTTCTTTAGTCAATAGCTTTTAAGCGTGTACCCCAAAAAGATCATCGGCTAGTGTGTAAAGCATGTCTTTGGTAAATATGCGTTTCCCTTCAACAAGCGCTTCTTTTTCAGCACTGTATTTAAGTTTGCGGTATACATGTGACTCAAAAGGATGCAAAACAAGTTCTTTAAAAACGGCGTGTCTGGGGCTTACGCTTAACATGAGTACGGGTTTACCTTCATTATCTGAAAGGCTTGCGCTCATAATGGTAGTTGGTAGGTCGTAAGGGCGTTCCATACGGTAAATGTAATCAGGAAAATCAGCTTCTTTAGAGAAGAACGCAAGATCATTTTGATCAGCGTATTCTTTCATGGCTAAAAGCAGCGCAGTCCAAGCTGTATAAAAAGCTTTATCTTTAGCAGTTAGGGGGTTGTCACTCATAACACTTAGTTTACCTGATTTTTTCTTAAAAAGAAGGGGTTTTTTGTCTTCAGTATGCCTAAATGTGCAAAAAACTTGCCACTCAGAACTTTCTGTGCTACTATCTGCGGACGTTAGAAGAGGCATGATTCAAAGGCCTCTGGTGGGAAGACCAATCACTTAAAAGGAATATATCTAAATTAAGATTTAAGCTCTACTCTCATACTCGAGTTTTTATGCAGTTATGCGCTCTCCTATGCGCCTTAAGCAACAAAAATGGAGGAAAGTACCGCTAAATTATGAAAAAAGTTAGCCTCATTACGAAAAAATCTCATTCTCAATTGCTACACTCTAAGACTTGGAGGTTTCAATGGCACTGCACATGAGTGGTAAATTGACTATTGTCGCGGTTGTTTTGGTTGCCTTAATTACAGCTTTTAACACGCCTGCTAGTATTGATATAAGCATTGAACCTAGTGTTAGCTTTACTGAAATCATCATTCCGAAACCAGAACCTGTCATTGCTGAAGATGCTCCTTTTGCTGGGCCAGAAGTGAGTTTGGTTAAGCGCGTTAAATCAACGGCTTATAATTCTTTGGTTGAGCAAACAGACAGCACACCGCATATTACAGCTATTGGTAGTCAAACTCGCTTTGGCATTATTGCGGTAAGTCGTGATTTACTCTCGCAAGATGTTCCTTATGGCTCTTTGGTACGTTTAAAAGATTTAGGTAATTTTTATAATGGTCGTGGTTACGGCAAGTACCAAACCATGCTTGATCGCCAAGGTTTATTTGTGGTTGAAGACACCATGCATGCTCGCAAAACCAACCAGATTGATGTTTGGTTTCCTCATATATCTGAAGCGCTTAATTGGGGTGTAAGGCATGTTGAAATAGAAGTGGTGCGTTACGGTTGGAACGGCCCTGAGATTATGGCAGAAAACTATGCTAGTGAATTTTCAATGCGTTAAGTTTTGAGTTATCTTGTTTACTAAGGACTCTAAAAAATACCTGAACCATTAAACCAGTTCTTTGTTAGATTCTTCTCGCACTCCGCTCGCATTTAATTATGCGCTCTATTCAAATAATTAAACGGAATCACTATAAGCAGCTTTAAGGCTGCTTATTTTATGCTTTAATACCCTTTATGAACCCTACAGAGCTTTTGAAACAAGCTTTTCAAGCTGCCGTAGAAGCAGCCCACCCTAGTAAGCACTTAGCAAAGTTTCTACCCGACTTACCCAAAGGTCGGCTTATTGTGATTGGTGCAGGCAAAGCTGCTGCCTCTATGGCACAAGCAGTAGAAGCCCACTATCCGCTTGATAAGCTGAGTGGCTGCGTTGTAACACGCTACGGTCACGCTCTAGCTACAAAAAAAATACAAGTACGCGAGGCAGCTCACCCTGTACCCGACAAAGCAGGTGAAAAAGCTAGTCAAGAAATTTTAAGCCTAGTGGAAAACCTTAGGAAAGATGACTTGGTACTTTGCCTTATATCAGGTGGCGGCTCTGCCCTACTTAACGCAGCTCAAGGCATAAGCCTAAATGAGAAAGCTAGCCTTACCCACGCTTTACTTGCCTCAGGTGCCGATATCACCGAAATGAACACCATTAGAAAGCACTTGTCAGGTATTAAAGGAGGCGGCTTAGCTCGAGCTGCCCAACCTGCACAAGTTATTGCCCTCATTTTATCTGACGTAGTGGGTGATGACCTGTCAATTATAGCGTCAGGGCCAACCGTGCCTGACCCAAGCAGCTTTAGTGACGCACTAGACATACTCGAGCGTTACGCTATTAAGAATGAGGCTGTAAAAAAGTATTTTGCTTTGGGTGTGGCAGGCAGCATTCCTGAAACCGCTAAGGCTGATGATCCTATCTTTAAGAATGTTACGAATATCTTGGTGGCAAGTGGTCAAAAAAGCTTAGAGGCCAGCGCGGCTTTTTTTGAATCTCAGGGTATAAAGGCGCATATCTTGAGTAATAGCATTGAGGGTGAAGCCAGAGAGGCTGCCAAAGTGCATGCTGCTATTGCTAGACAAGTCAGGGAACACGCGCAACCTTTTCCCTCCCCTTGTGTTCTTATTTCTGGCGGTGAAACAACCGTCACCATGAAGCATAAAGGTAAGGGTGGCAGGAATGGTGAGTTTGCCTTAGCTTTAGCTATAGAGCTTAATGGCTTAGAGAATGTTTTTGCATTAGCTGCTGACACTGACGGTATAGATGGTAGTGAAACTAATGCAGGCGCTGTCTTCACGCCAGATATCTTCAAACTGCATAGCAGAAACGTAGCAAAGCAGTATTTAGAAACAAATGATAGCTATTCTTTTTTTGAAAAAACCAAGTCTTTATTTGTTACCGGTCCAACGAAGACAAATGTCAATGATTTACGCATGATTTTGCTTCTTTGAGCTTTAAATGAATAGCTTTTTTTATGCTTTGCGCTTTTGGCCAAAGAGATAGGGTACACTTTTTGCTGGCATGATTTATAAAGCAAGCCCTCAAACTATTCAAGAAGCAGCTAGCTTACTTAAAAACGCAGAGCTAGTCGCGTTTCCTACCGAGACTGTCTATGGATTAGGGGCGAATGCCAGTAGTGAAAAGGCTGTTAAGAAGATATTTGAGGCAAAAGGTCGCCCGAGTGATCATCCGCTTATTGTGCATATAGCGCATAAAGAACAGTTAAATGATTGGGCTAGTACTATAAGTACAGAAGCACAAAAGCTAGCTGAGGCTTTTTGGCCGGGTCCTTTAACGCTTATTTTGAAACGCTCGAGTTTAGTACCTGATGCAGTGACAGGTTCGCAAGATACCGTGGGCGTGCGTGTGCCGAGTCATCCTGTGGCAAGGGCTTTGCTTGAAGCATTTGGGGGTGGCGTAGCTGCGCCTTCTGCGAATCGTTTTGGGCGTATTAGCCCGACAACAGCTGCGCACGTAGAGGCTGAGTTTGGTGCTGGGCTTTTTATTTTGGATGGTGGCGCTAGCAATGTGGGCTTGGAATCAACTATTGTTGATTGTAGTTCTACTAATGTGCGTGTTCTTAGGCCGGGTGGCGTTCCTGTTGAGGCTATTAAGACAGTTCTTGGCTTTGAGCCTGTTTTTGTGCAAAAGGCTGAGATTAGGGCTTCTGGCACACTTGAAAGTCACTATGCACCTGTTACGCCCACTTTTCTAGTAAATAGCGCGCCTTTAGATAATGATGTTGCCGTGCTGGCTTACCGACCTAAACCGGCACTCTTTGAAGGTGTCTGGCTCGAGCTTCCTAATTCTGCAGTACTGTATGGCCAGGGTCTTTACGCTGCGTTACGTGAACTTGATGCCCTGAGTGTAAAAGCTATTTATGTTGAAGCTGTACCCAATTTAGCTGATTGGCTTGCTGTGCGTGACCGTTTACGTCGGGCAAGTTTTAAGGAGACAAAACATGACTGAAACACCGTTGGTTGGCATTATTATGGGTAGTACGTCTGATTGGCCTACCATGAAGTTAGCTCATGAGTTTTTAGAAACCTTTGAGGTGCCGCATGAGTGCAAGGTGGTATCTGCGCACCGCACACCTGAACGTATGGCTGAGTACGCAGCAACCGCTGAAAACAGGGGTTTAGAGGTGATTATTGCAGGAGCGGGTGGGGCTGCGCATTTACCAGGCATGGTCGCAGCACAAACCCTTGTGCCTGTCTTAGGGGTACCTGTACAAAGCCGAGCTTTAAGTGGTCAAGATTCCCTTTTGTCTATTGTGCAAATGCCAGCAGGTATTCCTGTAGGTACTTTAGCTATTGGCGAGGCCGGAGCTAAAAATGCTGCTCTTTTAGCTATGGCTATTTTAGCAAATACACGACCTAGCTTAAGGGCGAAACTTAGAACCTTTCGTGAGCAGCAAAGCCAAAAAGTGCTTAGTTCTGAATTGCCTTTGTAAATGATTTTGCCCCCTAGTACAATTGGTATTTTGGGTAGTGGTCAGCTTGGGCGCATGCTTAGCTTTGTAGCAAAACGCATGGGTTACAAAGTCATTGTTTATTCACCTGCCAAGAACACGCCTGCCGGGCAAGTTTCTGATGAGGAGATTTGCGCTGATTACAATGACCTTGAGGCTTTACGGGCTTTTGCTAAGAAGGTTGATGTTGTTACGATTGAATTTGAAAATATTGCCGTTGAAGCACTACAAGAATTAGCTAAGCATGTGGCGGTGCATCCTTCACCTTTTGTTTTGCATACCGCACAAAATCGCCTACGTGAAAAAACTTTTTTAGCGAAGGCTAAGTTACCCGTAACACCTTTTAAACAAATTGATTCTGCTGAGCAGCTAGCGAGTGCTTGTGACACGTTAGGCTTACCTGCCGTCATGAAAACTGCGGGCTTTGGTTATGATGGCAAAGGTCAAGCCATTGTAAAGAGCTTAACAGAAGCGCAAGCCGCCTATAAAAAACTAGGCGAAGGCACAGTTATTTTAGAGTCTTTTATTGATTACCAGCAAGAACTCTCTGTCGTTGCAGCTAGAAATGAAGCTGGAGCTTACACAGACTTTGGAGTCATAGAAAACGAACACAAAAACCATATCTTAGACACATCTATTGCCCACTCGAGCTTAGATAAAGCTATTCAAGAAGAAGCTCGAGTTATTGCCAAAGCTACCCTTGAAGCACTTGGCGTTGTGGGGGTTATGTGTGTTGAGTTTTTCTTAACTTCAGATAATGTCTTGCTAGTTAATGAGGTTGCACCTCGCCCACATAATTCGGGTCATTTAACGATTGAAGGTGCAGCTTGTAGTCAGTTTGAGCAGCAACTCAGAGCTATTTGTAATTTACCTTTGGGTGATAGCAGCATTAAGCAGCCTACTGCCATGATTAACTTACTGGGTGATCTATGGCAAAATGCAGAACCCAACTGGAAAGAAATTCTTAGTATGCCAGACACCCACCTGCATTTATATGGCAAAGAAGAAGCAAGGTTAGGACGTAAAATGGGCCATATTACGCTGCGCCGCTCTAATAGAAAGCTTTTAAACGAAGCTATTTTGAGGATTAAGCAAGTTTTAGGCTAGCTATAGCAGTTTTCAGGTTAAACACAGCATCGACTTAGCCCATCCGTTTTTACTCACTTAGTTCGGCATTTAAAACGCTTAGCTAGTTTTAATACTAAGCTGAATTATAAATGTCGCACTGCTTTATAATTCCGACCTTGCC
>CAYGTA010000315.1:0-5786 GCA_964352605.1 uncultured bacterium
CTACTAGCTACTTAGCTGATGAGCGTTATGTTTTTGAACGCAACCCTTACTTTGGTGAGTGGAACGTTGATGAGAGTGGTACCGCGCTTCCTTACTTAGATGGTCTTAACTATGTTGTTGGCGAACAAGATGCACAGTTAAATCTTTATATTGCTGGTGAGTTAGATATTTACACACCAAACAACTTAGATGCCGTTGGTGTAGTTGCACAAGCTATTAACAATGGTGAAATTGACGCAGTTGTTCTTGAAAATCTTTACCCACAAGCAGGCACAACTTTCTACGTGTTCAACTGGAACCAAGCAAGTGACCCTTTCAAGCAAGAGGTCTTTAGCAACCCTGACTTCCGTCGTGCTATGAGCCACTTAACACCACGTGATGCTCTGGTTGACCTTGTTTATGGTGGCGCAGCTTCTCCTGCTTTTAGCCCTGTTGGCCCTTCATTTGTTTACTGGTACCCTGAGCAGCCAAAAGCCTATGCTTTTGACCCAGAAGCAGCTTTAGAGCTACTTGCAGGTATTGGCTTTACTAGCACGAACGAAGATGGCTGGTTAGTTGATGCTGACGGCAACGTTTTAGAGTATCTCTTAACAACCAACGCAGGTAACCAAAACCGTGAGCAAGAAATTCAAATTATTGCTGACACCATGCGTGAGTACGGTGTGAAAGCAGAAACTCAAGCTTTAGAGTTCTCACTACTTGTCGACCAACTTCTTGCTACGGGTGATGACCGTCCTTTTGACGCAATCCTCATTGGCTTTGGTGCTTCTACAGAAGATTGGCCTTTCTTTGAAGGTATCTTCAGCTGTACAGGAACATTCCACATGTGGAACGGTTCTGGTGACTGCGTAGATCCTCAAGAGCGCCTTGTGGCCTCACTTGTTGAGCGTGGTCGTGGCACTATTGATGATGATGCAGCCCGCGAAGTCGGTTATCAAATTATGGATAACTTTGCTGACCTTCAACCCATCATTTACACAACTTCTGTTGGTATCAACGCAAGTTGGTTAAACCGTGTTGGTGGTGAATTACCTGATGCATTATTCAGCCCATTTAACGGTACACGTGATCTTGTAACTTCTTACCTCAAGTAAGTTTCTCCGAGAGGTAGGCATGCCTACCTCTCTTTTCTATTTTACTCACCTTATTTTATCTAACTACACTATTATTTTTCACTTAAATCTTAGGCAAAGGAGAAAAAAGCTTTGTTCTTTTATATTCTTAGACGCTTTGTTCAACTCATACCTACTCTCTTTGGCGCAACCTTGCTTGCTTTTCTAATTAGTCAGCTTGTACCAGGAGATTACTTAAATCGCCTTGCACTAAACCCAGATGTTCGCCCAGAAACAATAGAAGTCATGCGGCGAAACTTTGGTTTAGATTTACCTTGGTACCAGCAGTATTTCCGTTGGATCGGTAATTTACTTCGTGGTGACTTTGGCATTTCTTTTGATAGCAACCAGCCTGTAACCAATCTCATTATTGAACCCATAAAGAACTCCATGATTCTGGTTGTTTTGTCACTAGTTATGCTTTACGTTATGGCCATTCCCCTTGGCGTTATTTCGGCTCGTAGACAATACTCTTTTGCAGATCAGTTCATTAGTGTTTTGAGTTATATTGGCTTAGCTATTCCAAATTTCTTTTTTGCTCTTGTCATTATTTTGCTTCTATTTAGTTTCAGAACCTTTACTCGAGAAGCCTTTGGCTATAACCAACTCATTTTTCCTGTTGCCAAAATGACCAGTAATAACTTTTTAGATATGACATCTTGGCAACAATTTTGGGACATTACATGGCATGCAATTATGCCGTCGTTTGTACTCGCAACTTCGGGTATGGCTGGCTTTACCAGAATTTTACGTGGTCAAATGATTGAGTTTTTAAGCAGTGATTTTATTCGCACAGCAAGAGCTAAAGGTCTTGCAGATAATAAAGTTACTTATAAACATGCGTTGCGCCCTGCCATTATTCCTTTTGTGGCTGGCATTGGTAACTTATTGCCCGGCTTAATTGGTGGGGCAGGCTTAGTAGAAATTGTGTTTGCATGGCCCGGTATTACACCAAGAATTTTAGATGCCATAGGTAAACAAGATATTTATGTTGTTATGGCGTTTTTGGTCATGTCAACCTTGCTTTTAATTCTTGGAAACCTCATTTCAGACATATTATTGGCCGTGGTTGATCCGCGAATTCGTTATAACTAGGAGATAAGCTATGGCTAGCATTTCACCAACAAATCAAACTGCCCTTAAGTCTAAGTCTGAGCGTGAGGGCGAAAGAAAAGGCAAATCAAATTCTCAAATAGCTTGGGAGCAATTCCGTAAACATAAGTCTGCACTTATTGGTGGCAGCATTCTTATTGTCATGTATATAGTTGCTTTATTTGCGGGTTTTATAGCGCCTTATGAAATGAACGAATATAGCCGTTCTCCCAGTTACGCTTTTCACCCTCCTACTAAGATTCACTGGATTGACCCCGATACAAATCGCTTAACAAGACCTTTTGTTTATATAACCAAAACAGAGCGCGACCCTGTAACCAGACAAAGAATTTACATAGAAGCTCCTGAAGAAGGCAAGTATCCTATAAAGTTTTTTACCCAAAGAGAAGAAGCTGAGTACAAAATACTAGGACTATTGCCAACCAGTACGTTTCACCTGTTTGCCGTCGATAAGCCTGCCCAGATCTTTTTATGGGGAACTAACAATTTAGGTAAAGATGTTTTCTCAAGGGTTTTGTACGGCTCTCAAGTCAGTTTAACTATTGGCGTTCTGGCCGTTTGGGTGTCCTTATTTTTAGGGCTTTTTATGGGGGGCTTAGCTGGTTTTTATGGCGGTTGGGTTGACGATTTAATTATGCGTATCATTGAAATCATTGACGCCATTCCAGGTTTATTTTTGTTAATTGTTTTATCAACCCTCTTACGTGACCCTAGAAACCCCATTGCTCAAGCTTTTGGTCTACAAATGACTTCAGCACAGGTCTTTTTAATGATTGTTATTGTACTAGGGCTTATTGGCTGGGGTGGCTTAGCTAGAACTATCCGCAGCATGCTTTTTAGCCTTCGAGAAATGGATTATGCAGTTGCGGCCAAAAGCCTAGGTGCTACCGAACGCCGTATTATTTGGAAACACTTGCTACCTGGTACAGCAAGCTATGTCATTGTTGTTATTACCCTTGCAATTCCTGGATTTATTTTGGCTGAAACAGGCTTATCATTTATTGGTCTTGGACCAAGTGAATTAGATAGTGCTAGTTGGGGCATGTTGCTAAGAGATGCCACAACCAAAGGTGTAGCCTTACAATTTACTCCTTGGCTACTCATACCAGGTATTCCTATTTTTATAGCTGTGTTGTGCTGGAATCTTTTGGGTGACGGTTTAAGAGATGCATTAGACCCCAAAAAGCGTAGTTAACCTGAAGATAAAGAACAAACTCGCTTTGAAAAGTAATCTTCACATACAGTTTTCATTTCGAAAGAAATAAGGGTACAATAGCTATTAGTAAATACTCGAAGGAGTGGAATGCATGGCAAATTCAGAACGACTCTTAGATGTAAGAGGACTCAAAACCTACTTCGATACCGATGAAGGCACCGTTAAAGCTGTAGATGGTGTTAGTTTTCATATTGATAAAGGTGAAACCCTAGCTGTTGTCGGTGAATCTGGTTCAGGTAAATCGGTAACAAGCCTTTCAATCATGAGACTCATCCCTAACCCACCAGGTCGAATAGCTGGTGGCGAAATGCTTTTTGCAGGTCAAGATCTTGTTAAAAAGACTGAGCGTGAAATGCGTCAAATACGTGGTAACGACATTTCAATGATCTTTCAAGAACCCATGACCAGCCTTAACCCTGTTTACACAGTGGGCGACCAAATTGCAGAAGCCATTGTTTTGCACCAAGGGAAAACACAAAAGCAGGCCATGAAAATGGCAGCCGAAATGCTCGAGCTAGTAGGTATTCCTGAACCGGGTAAGCGTGTTAAGAATTTTCCGCATCAAATGTCAGGTGGTATGCGTCAGCGTGTCATGATTGCTATGGCGCTTTCTTGTGGTCCTCAGCTTCTTATTGCAGATGAGCCTACAACTGCGCTTGACGTAACCATTCAGGCCCAGATTCTTGAGCTTATGAAAAAATTGCAGCAAGAAATTGGTATGTCTATCTTGTTCATTACTCATGACCTTGGTGTTGTTGCTGAAATTGCTGATCGTGTTGTAGTTATGTATTCGGGTCGCGCAGTTGAAGAGGGCAATGTGATTCCGATTTTCACTGAACCTAAAATGCCTTACACCATGGGTCTTTTAAACTCAGTTCCTCGGGTTGATAAAGCTGCTGAGCATCAAGCTAGGCTTGAAGCCATTCCTGGTAATGTTCCTAATCCTCTTTATTTACCTGAAGGCTGTGCTTTTCACCCAAGATGCAAGTTTGCTATAGATGATTGCAAAAAAGACATTCCTAGCTTAGTTGATGCTGGTAATGGCCATATGGTGCGTTGTGTTCGCCATGAAGCCATTGCTGCTGATAAAGAAGCAGCTGTTACGGAGGTTATTGCATGAGTAGCCAAACCATGAAAGGCCGTTCCGACAATACCAACAGTAAACATGAAACTTTGCTTGAAGTTAAAAACCTAAAGAAGTACTTCCCTATTCGTGGTGGTATTTTATCTAGAGTTGTTGCCAATGTAAAAGCTGTTGAAGATGTATCTTTTACAGTTAAACCTGGTGAAGTTGTTGGTCTTGTAGGTGAATCTGGTTCAGGTAAAACGACTGCCGGCCGAAGCATTTTAAGACTTATTGAACCTACCTCAGGTGAAGTTAATTTCGAAGGCGTTGACATAACGAAATTATCTAAAAATCAAATGCGTGAGTACCGCAAAGAAATGCAAATCATTTTTCAAGATCCCTTTGCATCACTAAACCCACGTATGACCGTTGGTGACATTATTGGTGAGGCACTCACCATTCATAAGCTTGCTAAAGGCCGCGAAAAAGAAGATAAAGTTGCAGATCTTTTAGAACGCACGGGACTTAGTAGCGCCCATATGCGCCGTTACCCACACGAGTTTTCAGGCGGGCAACGTCAGCGTATTGGTATAGCTCGAGCTTTGGCTGTTGACCCTAAATTTATTGTTGCTGATGAGCCTGTATCTGCTTTAGATGTTTCTATTCAAGCGCAGGTTGTTAATTTGCTGCAAGACTTAAAAGAAGAGTTCGGCTTGACCATGCTCTTTATTGCTCACGATTTGGCGGTTGTTGAGTACATTAGTGACAAGGTTATTGTTATGTACTTGGGTCGTGTTATGGAAATTGCGCCTGCAAAAGAGCTTTATGCGAACCCTGTACATCCTTACACTGAGGCGCTTTTGTCAGCTGTGCCGATTCCTGATCCAACTTTAAAACGTGAACGTGTCATCTTGCAAGGTGATATTCCTAGCCCTATTAACCCACCTTCAGGTTGTGTCTTTAGAACTCGCTGCCCTATTGCTACTAAAGAATGTGGTGAAGTAGTTCCGCCTCTTGAAGAAGTAAGTCCTGGGCATTTTAAAGCTTGTATTAAACGCTAAGAACTTGTAGTAAGCCCTAGTAAAAAGTCTAAAACCCAAAAAGAAGTGCACATCATCATGCACTTCTTTTTTTAATAGTTGCAGTTCCATGAAACATTGCACCCTTGGCTGAGTTGGTTTGTTTTTACTCCCCCGGGTCGCACGAATGGTCTGATGGTGCAAGCATTCGTGGAAATACTATAGGTATACTCATGCATGAAAGTTTTAGTGTCTAATGA